>JAVBUI010000346.1:0-3463 GCA_031555495.1 Victivallaceae bacterium
AACACTCATTCACCCTGAACGAATTGCTGGATGTCATCGCACTCCTCGCCATTCTAGACGGTATGCTGTTGCCGGCGCTGAACCGCGCCCGCGAAACTGCCAAAACCTCCAAATGCCTCGGCAATATCCGGCAGATCGGTACTGCCGGACAGATCTATGCCGTCGACAATGAGGACTATATGTTTTTCGCCTCGGTCAACCCGGCCGGAACCAGCGGTACCTCGATGCGCTGGTATGTTTATCAGACTTTCGCCAAAGCGCTTGGAGGCGGCTCCGAGCCTGTGAAACGCGGCAGCGCTTTGACTTGCCCGTCGAACGCCAATGAAGCGTTGACCATCGGCTACAGCGCCAATGCCAATTGCGGTTACTTTCCGTCTCCGACCCGGCTCGGATTTGAGTACAAAGGCGTCAAACTCGGCAAGGCCAGGAACGCCTCCGGCAAGATCCACATGGTCGACAGCGCTGCTCAGTTTTTCTACAATGTGAACACGATGGGACGTACTGAAGCGCTGGCCGGCAATTCTTACGCCTGGATCTTTTATATTTCCAAAGTCGCATCTTCCTCCGACAGTTCTCTCAATACCAGCCTCAACGCCGTTTACGACGCTCCGGGGCTCGCGGCTTACCATCTCGGCAAGCAGAATGCGACATTCCTCGACGGGCATGCCGCCACGCGCAACCTGATCGAATACCGCGACCGCTGGTTCGAATGGTTTCCGATGGAGCCGAATTTGCTGCTGGCGGATCGCTGATCCGAGCAAAAAAAGAGCGGGGTGTCGCCCCGCTTTTTTTATTGGGATTTTCAAGGCTTCGTAAGGGCCATGCAGCTTTGGGAATTCGCAACATGGGGCTCCGCCGTGGCGCCAGCGGCTGATGCTGAAGAGTGATTTTTTTCGTTTTTTTCTTGCCAAACCATTTGCTTTTTTATTTTGTTCATGTATAATGAATATAGTTCATCAATAATGAACCAATGAAAGGCGAACCGTATGATACAGCAAACCGGATATCTGACTGACAACGCGGAGACGATGGAGATCAAGTTTTATGCGTGTGAGACCTTGCGCGCGGAACTGGTCGGAGTGGCGAATATCGAACGCTTCGCCGGAGCCCCCACGATGATGAGTCCGCATGGCGTAATGCCCGAAGCGCGTTCGGTCATCGTAATGGCCGTTCACCATCCCGACGCTTCGATCGAGCTTGGCGGGATCAAACACCCGCAGGAGATCGGACCTTATCAGATTCAATACCACATGAACTGGCGGCTCGATGACATGTCCTACCGGATGAGCGCCAAGCTTGAAAAAATGGGCTATAAAGCCGTTCCGATCGCCTCCTCCAACATCTGGCGTTATCGCGGCTACAAAGGCCTGACCGAGCAGTTCGCCCCCGACGTTTCCCACATGCATGCGGCGGTCGCTTCCGGGTTGGCCGAGTTCGGCTACAACGGGCTTGCCATCACGCCGGAATTCGGCGCGCGCCAGCGTTATGTGACGATCATCACCGACGCCGTATTGACTCCGTCGCCGCTCCTCGAGCCCGGAACCGTCTGCGACAACTGCATGATCTGCAAAAAGGAGTGCCGCTCCGGCGCTCTCTCCAAAGAAATAGACGGCTGGAATGAAGTTAAAATCGAGGACAAGGTTTACCGCTACGCCCGCAAAAATCTCTGGCGCTGCGCCTGGGGCGAGCACTTCGACCTCGATCTTGACCTTCCGATACCCGACAAGGTCGATGAAAAAGTGATCATGGACGCCGTCATCCGCCACGGCCGCCGCGGCGGTGAAATGGGCTCCTGCCTCCGCTACTGCGTTCCCAAAGCGCTCCGCTATTTCGATCGTGGTTACACCAACGCCCCGCGCCGCCGCAACCACGTGCTGGCCAATTCCGAGGTGAAGGAGTTCCATCGCGGTTTGTTTGAAGAAATGCGCGCCCTCGGCAGCGCCTGGGGCGCCGATCAGCTGGTGGTGAGCGGGGAGGCAAAGCTCCGCGAAAAGCTCGGCATTGAAATCGCTTCGATGCTTCCCGGCGCGTTAAGCGCGGTCAGCATTGTCACCCAGCGCGATCCCGTGGACGCGGATTATTCCGATCCCTACCGCGCCAGCAACCAGGGGCAGTTCGCCTGGAACGCGGTGACGACCCAGTCCGGCTACGACATGGTCCGGCTTCTCGAGCGCTTCGGATATCAGGCGAGTCTTTACCTCGATTTCCCCGAAGAGAAGTTCGCTGAAGCGCTTACTCCCGGCGACGCCGGCAAGGAGCTGCATACGCTGACGTTGATCACCAATGCGCCGCTGCCGGAGACGTCGTGGCAGCTCGCCTCAAACGCCATTCCAATCAGGAGTCCCAAAGCGCTGACCGCGCGGATCCGCGAGAAGATGGCCGGGCTCGAATGCGACCTCGTCGGCATCGCCCCCGCGAGTGTTCTTGAAAGCCTCAAGAAACAGCTCGCTCCGATTTACGACGGCGAAGAAGAGCTCGTCGCCCGCAACCAGGCTGACACCATCTACAAGCCCTACGATGCCGAAATCACCAAAAACATCCGCAAGGTCGCCGGTCCGGCCGATTACCTTGCCAACGCCAAATCGGTGATCGTGCTGGGATTGCGTATGCCGGAGGCGACCGTCGACATCACCGCCCGGACCCCGGCGGAAGCGGCCGGACCCTACGTTTTTGCCCAATACGAAACCGTGATGCGGCTCCGGGTGCTGGCGTGGAATCTTGCCGGGCTCCTCGAAGCGGCTTCGTTCAAAAGCGCCGAAACGCTCGACCTCAGCCGGACCGGCTCCTTCTGCTGGAACCCGCGCGGCGAGTATCCCGATGCTTTCAGCAACGTCTTCGCCGCCGCCGCCGCCGGGCTGGCGGACATCAGTATCTGCGGCTCGGCGGTCAACGACCGTTTCGGCTCCAATGTCCGCTACATCGCCATTGTCACCGATGCCGAGCTTGAGTACGACGCGCCCAACGCGGTTGAGCTCGCCTGCGGCGATTGCACCGGACGCTGCCTTGCAAGCTGCAAGACCGCGGCTTACGAAGGCCCCCTCCGTGAAATCACGCTCGGCGGCCGCCCGGTCCGGTTCCACAAGATCGACGTCAACCGCTGCAACTGGGCCAAGCGCTGGGCGCTGGTCGGCTCCGAAGGCAGCCAATACACCGGCTGGCAGCTCGACGAGCCGTATCCGGAAGAGCTGACGCCGGAAGCGTTGAAGGAAGCCATCGCCAAGGTTCCGCAGATCGAGAAGGTACGTCCCTGCAACTTCGAACAGTGCTTGCTCTCCTGTCCGCATTCGCGGTGTCAGAAGTAAAAGCTGCGAATGAAAAAAAACGGCCTGCCGCGCGGCAATCCGTTTTTTTTATTTCCGCTGCAGCGTCCGGTGGTTGTGGAGCACGGCGTCGGCGATGGCGCGGGCGATGGCGTCGAGATAGGCTTCAGTGCCCAGCTTCCGCTCTTCGGCGCGATTGGAAA
>JAVBUI010000034.1:0-7198 GCA_031555495.1 Victivallaceae bacterium
TCTCGTTGTCGAGGAACACCACGTCGATCGGCTCCCTCATGAAAAAGGTATGAATCGAACTGCAATTCG
The DNA here is from genome assembly GCA_031555495.1 of Victivallaceae bacterium. GTDB lineage: Bacteria > Verrucomicrobiota > Lentisphaeria > Victivallales > Victivallaceae > JAVBUI01. The sequence continues at coordinate 70 of JAVBUI010000034.1, forward strand.
GAAACACCGCCGAATCCATCGCCGGCGAAAAGCTCCGCCCGATCATCCCGCGCAAACGGTCGCCGAACGAAATCATCGTCCGCGGCGATCTGGCCAGATAAATCCGTTTGTCGATGTTGAAAATCATTTACACCAACACTTGCATCAGTTTCATCAGAATCGGCACCAGCAACACCACGAACACCGCCGGAAAAATAAAAAGAATGATCGGAATGATGATTTTGACCGGGGTTTCGTTGGCCAGCTTCTCCGCCATCGTAAAGCGTTTGTTGCGAAGCATGTCCCCCTGAATCCGCAGCAGCTGCCCGATGCTGACGCCGAGCTCCTCCGCCTGGATGATCGCGTTGACCACCGAGGTGAGGTCCGACTGGGAGACGCGCTTTGACAAATCCCGCAGCGCGTCGCTCCGCTTGCGCCCCAACTGGATTTCCTGAAAGGTCCGCAGCAGCTCCTCGCCGAGCGCATCCAACCGGCGGCGCTGAAGAATATCGCGAAGGCTGGTGACGAAATCCTTGCCAGCCTCGACCGACAGCGTCAGCAAGTCGAGCACGTTGGGCAGCGCCCTCAAAATACTCATGTGACGGCGGCGGATCCGGGTATTGAGCCAGACTCCCGGATAGATCGCCAGCAACAACGCCAGCACCATCCCCGGCACGGGATGCCCGGCGAACACGCCGAGCACCAGGGCCGCGACCGCCAGGATGATGAAAATGATCCGGAGCGCGACGAAATCGACGATGCCGAGCGAGTCGCCGTAGCCGGCCATCCACAGCCTGGGCTCGCCGGTTTCGCGCCAGGTGCGGAACAATTCGCTGCCCGCGGGACGGCGAAAATTCGGCACCAGCGGCATCAGCAGCCGGAACATCACCGGAATGCCGCGCTTCGCCTCTTCGTTCATCGTCGTTTCAACTTCGACCATGCTGAGCGAGCGGGCGATGAAAAGCGCGGCCATCCCGACGGCAATGCCGCAGCACAGCGCGGAAGTCAAAGTAAAAAGTTCGTCCATACTCCCACCTCAAATATCGATCGTGGTAATTTTGCGGATCACCAGGAAGCCGATGACGTCCAGCACCACCACCACCCCGACCATCGCATAACCGATAAACGTGTCGAAAACCCCGTCGAAAAGCGACGGCGCCACCTGAAAAATCCCAAAAATCAGCAAAAACGGCATCGCGCTGATCATGTACGCCTGAAGCCGCCCCATCGCGGTCATCGCGTGAATTTTGCCGGTGATTCGCATCCGTTCCCGGATCAATCCGGCGAGCCGTTCCAGCGTCGCGGTCAATTCCCCCCCCGTCTGGCGGGCGGTGATGATCGCGGTCGCAACCAGTTCGAAGTCTTCCGAACCGAGTCGCCGGTTCATGTTTTCCAGCGCCTGCGTCAACGGCACGCCGAGGCGGCACTCCTGCGACAGCAGCCGGAATTCGACCGAAATCGGCGGCCGGTTCATCGAGGCGATTTCGTCGATCGCCTGGTTGATGCTGAAACCGGCCTTGAGCGAGCTCGACATCGACATCAGGACGTCTTCGAGTTGCTCATTGAATTTGCGGAGCCGCCGTTTGCGGAGGATGCGAAGCGCGGTGCGGGGCAGCGGAAACACGGCTCCCCCCGCCATCAGCCCGAGCATCAGCCCGCCGCGCCACGACGCCGAGCTACCGAGCGTCACCGTCAGCAGCACGGTGACCAGAATCGTAATCGCGCTCAGCGCCAGGCTCAAATCGAGAATCCGCCCGGCAGGCATCTGGATCAGGATGTCGTCGAGCTCGGTGCTCGCCTCCTGCAAATAACGGTCGCGGTAACGCAGCGAGACGTAACTGCAGAAATCCACCACCACGTAAGTCGCCAGCGCAACGCTCACAAAAGCGAGCAAGCTCGGGAACCAGGAGCTTCCCAGGATATTCATTTGCCCGTCCTCCCCGGATTGAAAATTCCGATATCGAGCGGCAGCTTGGCGCGTTCGATCTCCTCGAGGAAGGTCGGCACTCCGCCGGTGGCGCGGAAACGGCCGGTGATCCGGTTATCCTGATCCCAGCCGGTCTGTTCGAAAACGAAGATGTCCTGCATCGTAATTACGTCGCCTTCCATCTTGGTGATTTCGCTGACGTGCGTCAGTTTGCGGGAGCCGTCGCGTTCGCGGCTGATCTGGACCACGATGTTGACCGCCGAGGCGATCTGCTCGCGGATCGCCCGCAAAGGAAGGTCGAAACCGGCCATCAGCACCAGCGTTTCCAGGCGCGACAGCGCGTCGCGCGGCGAGTTGGCGTGGACGGTGGTCAGCGATCCGTCGTGGCCGGTGTTCATCGCCTGGAGCATGTCGAGCGCTTCGCCGCCGCGGCATTCGCCGACCACAATCCGGTCGGGGCGCATGCGCAAGCTGTTGCGGACGAGGTCGCGGATGGAGATTTCGCCGCGCCCTTCGACGTTCGGCGGGCGCGATTCGAGCCGGACGAGGTGCTCCTGGTGGAGCTGGAGTTCGGCCGCGTCCTCGATGGTGACGATCCGTTCGCGGTTCGGGATGAAGGAGCTCAGGACGTTGAGCAATGTGGTTTTCCCGGAGCCGGTGCCCCCGGAAATCAGGATGTTCTTGCGGACCGCGACGCAGACGTCGAGGAATTGGATGATGTCATTCGAAATCGAGCCGTAACGGACGAGGTCGGAGGCTTCAAGGGGTTTGCGCGAAAATTTACGGATCGTGATCGACGGCCCGACCAGCGACAACGGCGGAATGATCGCGTTGACGCGCGACCCGTCGGGCAAACGCGCGTCGACCATCGGCGAACTTTCGTCGATGCGGCGGCCGAGGGGCGACACGATCCTTTCGATCGCCGACTGCACCTGATTGTCATCGGCAAAGGCGGTGTCGGTGCGGAACAGCACCCCGCCGCGCTCGACGTAGACGTTGCTGGGGCCGTTGACCATGACTTCGGTGATGTCCTCGATTTCGAGCAGATATTCGAGCGGGCCAAGGCCGATCGCCTCCTGAAGCAGTTCTTTTTCCAGGAGCGACAGTGAAACCGAAGGCGGCAGCGGCACCGAGAGCTGGGAGAGGATTTCCCGGATCGTCTCAGCGGCCTTGTTTTCAAGGTCTTTGCCGGTGACGCCGGAGACGGCGAGTTTTTTGAGATTCAAACGGGTCAGGAGTTCGCGGTGGGCGAGTTTTTTGATCTCCTGAAGCAGCGGGCGGTCCTCGTCGGAAACGCCGGAAATACGCAGCAGGGGAATCCGCTCCTTGCCGAATGCGTCCTTGCCGGTCTGCTGGGCCGTCGCGGCGGCGCTCTTCTCCGGCGCGTGGGGGGCGGGTGCTTCCGGCGGCGCGGCGGGAGGCGGGGGCGCGGCAACTGGAGCGGGATTGGCGGCGCGGGCTTTGACCAACACCGAAACCTTGCCGATTTCGATCGAATGCCCCGGCGGAATTTCGTAGGGCTCGTGAGCGAAAAGCTGGTTCCCGTCCGAAAAGGTTCCGTTGCTGCTGCCGAGGTCCATTGCCACTAATTTGCCGTCGCGGACGATGAACTGGGCATGATGGCGTGAAATTTCCGGACGGTCGAAGCAGATCTGGCAATCCGCGCCCGAACCGACGAGGTAAGCGCCGTTTTCGAGTCTGCCTGCGGCGTTCTGCCGGCCGGGCTGTCGGATGATGATTTCAACCATGGAGCGTTCCTCCCGGGGACGTCAGAGCGTGCTCTGGCGTTTGCTGCGCCGCTCGTTGAATTTGGGAATGTCTTTTTCGAGTTGCTTGAAGTTGATCGAATTGCTCTCGATGCCGCGCTCGATGCGAGAATCTTCGTAATTGCGCAAGCTCAGCGAGAGCTTCCCCTTGCTGCTGGCGAAAACGATCATTTCGACTTCGTCCGGCCACAGCAGCAGAGTCACGGTGTTGTAGGATTTGCCGCCTCCGGCGTCGGTTATGGTATTGCCCCAGCGGTTGCCGACGGCGAGTACCTTGACGTCCTGCAGCACGGTCAAAGTGACGGTGTCGAGCGCGGTGTCGCCGCGCATGTCGGGAAAGCGGAAGGTGCCGATGATATCGACGTTGTCGTTGGCCTGGACCAGGTTGTTGACCGCCGAAACGGTGTCCACCGGAATCGCGACCGCCCGCATCCCCTGCCGGATGATGCCGTTGAGCCCCTGGCGCTGGGACATCGGCTTGAGGTCGGTGGTCTGGAGAAACTGGCCGCGCGACATCGTGCTCTCGAGCCGCCGTCCGATCACGGAACTGCTTTGACCCCACGGAATTTCACGGCTTGCGCCGGCCTGGCTGCGGATGCGCTGGACCTCGACCCGGCTGATATCGCGTTCGGAGACCTCTTCGCCGGCGGCCATGTCGCGGTTCATCCGGATCAGGTAAATCGATTCGGCGCTGCCGGAAATCCGTTGTTTTTCCGCCTCGAGCTGCTGATAGGCAAGGACAAAAGCGAGAAATCCGAAAAAAACCGCACCCAGCAACAAAATTTTCTGTCTCATGAAGTCCTCTTTCGGTTCGAAACACTCTTTTTTGTAACAATATAACGGAAGCCTGAATAAATGCCAGTCGGAAACGTACTTTTCCCGAAAAAAAACGATCCGGATTGGCAAAAAGAACCGATCCGTGTTAAATTAGCTCCGAAACCGTAAATCAAGGAGATAAAAAAGATGCGTAAAGGCGAAGTCGTCAGAAATACCCGCGAGACTCAAATAACTGTGAAATTGGAACTCGACGGCAGCGGCAAGAGCGTGCTCGATACCCCGGTTCCGTTCATGAATCACATGCTCGAGCTTTTCGCCAAACACGGTTTCTTCGACCTTGAAGTCCACGCCGCGGGCGACGTCGACGTCGATTACCATCACACCATGGAAGACCTCGGGCTTGCCATCGGCGAAGCGCTGCTGGCGGCGCTCGGCGACAAGAAAGGCATCCGGCGTTACGGCAGCATGCTTCTCCCGATGGACGAAGCGCTGGCGCGAGTCGCGCTCGACCTCTCGGGGCGCCCGTGCCTGGTTTACGATGTGGAGCCGCCGGCGCCGATGGTAAAGGACCTCGACGCGCGGCTTTTCCATGAATTCTTCCAGGCGCTCGCCGCCAAAGGCGGGATGAACCTCCATATCGACCTCCTGAAGGGCAAAGAGGTCCACCACTGCTTCGAAGCGATTTTCAAGGCCTTCGCCAAGGCGCTCGACCAGGCGGTCACCCCGGACCCGCGGGTTCAGGGCGTGCTTTCCACCAAGGGCGTACTCTGACCGTGAAACACGAAACGCTCACCTCGCGGGAACGGGTCAACCGGACTTTGCGCCGTGAAGCGGTCGACCGCTGCCCGATCGACCTCGGCTGTCACGCCTCGACCGGAATTTCCGCCTTTGCCTACGCCGAACTCAAGCGTGCGCTCGGACTCGGCGGCGAAGTCGAAGTCTGGGACCTTCCCCAGATGCTTGCCCGGGTCGAAATCCCGGTGCTGGAGCGTTTTCACTGCGATCTCATCTGCCTCTCGCCCGCGCCGAAGCGATTCCGGAGCTGGAAACCGCGCGGGAACTACCGTTTTCTGATCCATGAAAACGCCGTGCCGCGCCAAGACGAAGCGGGCGACTGGTTCTTCGAGCAGGGGCCGGACTCGATGCGGATGCCGGACGGCGGTTACTTCTTTGACGGCGCCTGGCTGTCGCATTGGGAAAGGTGTTCGCCGGAGGAGGAGCTGGCCAACAACGCCCGCGAAGCGGAGCGTCTTTTCAAGGAGACGCATTATGCGCTCAATTATACCGGCTATGCGACCGGGCCGCAATTGGGCGGTTTCTTCGGCGGCCTCGACGAATCGATCAAGCTCCTCGAGGAACCGGACGAGGTCAAGGCGGCGGTCGAAGCGTGGAGCCGCCGTGCCATCGCCGAATTCGACAAAATCAATCATGCGATGGGGCAATATCTCTCGCTCGTCAGCATGGGCTGCGACCTCGGCATCCAGAGCATGCCTTACATCCGCGCCGAATGGTTTGAAGAGTTTTACTTCGCACCGCTCAAGCGCGTTTGCGACCATATCCACCAAACCAGCGGCATCAAAACCTTTCTCCACAGCTGCGGTTCGATCAAGCCCCTGATCCCGTTGTTGATCGAAGCGGGCATCGACTGCCTCAACCCGGTTCAGATTTCCGCCGACAACATGGAGCCCGCCGAATTGAAGCGGGAATTCGGAGATAAAATCATTTTCTGGGGCGGAATCTGCGATACCCAGCACGTCCTCGGGGCAAAAACGCCCGGCGAAGTGTCGGAGCACGTCGCAGGGCTGATGAAAACATTCAACCCCGGCGGCGGACTGGTCGCCAACCAGGTTCACAATATCATGGGCAATGTTCCGCCCGAAAACATCGTCGCGATGTTCGACGCAATTTACAAGGAGAGTTTCTGCCAATGAAAAAGATCATTTCAGCCGTCGCCGCCGCGTTGATGCTTGCCGCCGGAGCGCTGGAGATTCCCAATGGCGACTTCGCCGCCGGACAAGCCGCCTGGACGCCGCAGCCCGCGGGGTCGAAGCTCGCCATTGAAAGTGCGTCCGACGGCACCAATTCGCTTACGATCAGCGCGGACAAGGCCAATTCGGGTGCGACATCGGGGACAATCGAGCTGGCGCCGGAAGAGGCTGCGGGGGCGTTTACGCTGTCGCTTGAATTGCAGGCGGACGCGATCGAGTCGGGGGTGTTCGGGATTTCGGTTTATCCGTTGGACAAGGCGGGGAAAAGGATCAATCAGGTCCAGCTTTATTTGCGTTCGGCGAAAAATCAGCCGATGGACTGGACAAAGCTGAAGCTTGCCTTCGGAAACGGAACCGCCAAGAAGCTGCCGGAGGGCACTGCGGCGCTGCAGTTGCGGTTTTCATTTTACGAAAAGAAGGGCAATGTCACGGGGAAAGTGGGGATTCGCGGACTGCAGCTTGAGGGCGTGCCGCAGACCAAGTAGGGAGCGGAGCGCGCCAGCGCGGAGCGACGGGGCCTCACGCCACGCGGCCCTGGCTGGATTCCAAAGGCGAGGAGCCTTTGGCGGAGTGTGAGGCGGAGCCTCGCCGTCGCCGGGCGAAGCCCCCAGCTCAAGAAGAGCGACGAAGGAGCGACGCTGAGCCCGGTCCGAGCGACGCGGGCGCGACAGCGCCTGCGGAGCGATGCCATC
>JAVBUI010000079.1:0-3352 GCA_031555495.1 Victivallaceae bacterium
GCGGCCCTGGACCCGTCGCTCCGCGCTGGTGCGCTCCGCTCCTTACTTGGTCTGCGGCACGCGGTAGCGCAGCAGCTCAAACTCCTCGCACATCGCCTGTACCGCCTCCGGCGTATGCCCCGCCCCCTTCGGGTCTCCATAAAAGTCCGCGATAAACCCGCCCTCCGGCGTCGCCAGTTTCTCAAACATCGTATGACAATAACGGCGAATCTCCCCAAGGTCGTTCCGCGGCATCACCGATTGAATATCCACCGGACAGACAAACGTCACGCGGCCCGCAAAATGCGACAGCGGCTCCAGCCCCATATTCAACTGCTGATCCATCAGAATCGCATCCAGCCCCGCTTCGATCAAGTCTCCGAGAATATCCGTGATATACCCGCACGAATGCAGAAACGTCGCCATCCCCGCCGCATGCGCCGCCGTGTAAATCTCCCGGTAGGCCGGAAACCAGAACTCCCGCCACTGCGCGGGATCGATCATCAATTTGTTCTGCAGCCCCCAATCGTCGCAGAACACGTAGCCGTCCACCCCGTAAGCGGCAAGTTTGCGGATGTTTTTGAGATTCATGTCGACCAGGAGCGCGATGAGTTTTTTTAAATTTTCAGGCTCCAGATAGATGTCCATCCAGGTGTTTTCAAGCCCGCGCAAAAAGTGGACGCGCTCGTAAATCGAAATCCCCGCGCCGAGAATGAATTTGTCGCGGTCGATCGTTTTTGCCGCCTCGTCGGCCTGACGCCAGCGCTTCGGGTCCTCGACGTCGGGAATGTTCATGCGGTTGAAGTTTTCCCAGTCGGCCAGGGGAAATTCGCAGGCTTCGCCAAGGTTGCAGACTCCGATGTTGTTCCAGACCGTGCCCCATTCGTCGGTATGGCGGCCCGCGCCGAGCGGACGCGCGTCGACGCTCGGATCCATGCCGATCCAGGCAAAGTCATTGGCGAAGTCGGGTGCAAGGCGCATCGCGACGCGTTCGGGACGTTCGAAGCGAAGGGTTTTGCGGACGATCTCTTTGGGCGTGGTCATAAAAAAATCCTTTTCTTTAAAATTGTCCGAAGTCATGCGCCGCCGCGACCATGGCGCGGAGGTTTTCGGGCGGGGTGTTGGCCATCACGAGGCAGCCGGGGCAGAGGACGAATCTCGCCTGATGGCGCTTCGCCGCTTCGATCGCTTCGCGGGATTTGCTCCGCACCAGCTCCGGCGTGCCCCGGGCCAGCACGGCGGAGGGATCGAGGTTGCCGAAAATGCAACTGCGGTTGGCGACCGTCCGGAAAGCCGCGTCGAGGTCGCTGTAATGGTCGAGCTCCAGCACCGCGCTGCCGGTTCCGGCCATATCGCCGATGATGTTGGCTGATTTGCCGCAGATGTGGAGCGAGAGCAAGCCGCCGCCGAGCGATTCGCGGTAACTTTTTTCGCACGGCTGGGCAAAGCGGCGGTAGAGCGCGGGCGAAATCAGCGATTCCCCCGCCAGGCTGTCGCCGATCGAGGTCAGGTCGCTCCCCGCCGCGAGTTGTGCCCGGGCGAAGGCCGCTCCCGCCAGGGTACAGTGTTTCAGCGCTGCTTCGACCGCGTCGGCGCGGGATTCATCGAGAAGCTCCATCAAGAGCTCGTTGGCGTCGAGGAGCAGTCCCAGCAGCGCGAACGGCCCCTGGTCGGCGCGGGCCATTATGGCGAAGTCGTCGCCGGCGAGTTTGCGCAATTCGCGGGTGGTTTCAAGCCAGAGCGGCAACCGTCCGTCCCGTGCCGGATCGGGGAGGGGGAGCTGCAATACCTCTTCCGGCGAACGGCAAATGGGAGCCGCGATCCGGGCCGGTTCGTCGCCTTCGAGCGCAATTTCGGCCCCCATCGCTTCGGCGAGGGCGCAGGTGTCGAAGTCGATGATGATGCAGTCGTAGCCGAATTCATGCGCCGCATCGGCCAGCGCTTTCGCGGCGGCGGCCGGATTGTACATGTATTCCCGGATGGTCAACCCGGCCCGGCGGGCGGCGAACGGGAAATTGTGCATCGCCACCGGAATCCGGTCGACCGGTTTTCCGGCGATGGCGTTCAGGACTCGCTGTCTTGCGTTCATCATTGCTCCTGCTGGTTGATTTTTTGTTATTATACGCTATTTTACTTACAAATGCCTCCTTTTTATTGAAGGAAATTTTATGTACGAACGCAATATCCGTTATGATTTTCAGTCACTGGACCCCGATCTGCCGTGGCTGGCGGGGGGCGGGTTTCACAATTTCCGGCATTCGACGCCGCTTTTGCCGCATACACATCCGGGCGGACCGGAAATCACTTATGTGTCGCAGGGTAACGTCTGCTGGAAGCTCGCCGACGGCGAACGGATGCTGCTTGCCGGCGGCACTTTGGCGGTGGTTCAGCCGGGGATGGAGCACGAGGGGGAAAACCGGATCATCCTGCCGTGCGGACTCTTCTGGCTGATTCCCGATTTCAGCGTCCCCGATGCGGCGCGGAATTCGGGATTCACGGCGGCGGAGATGGCGGAATTTGCAGAGATTCTGCGCCGGGCGGGGACCCGGGTGGTCCCGGCGCCGCCGGATTACGAGGAGATTCTGAGGTCGCTTCTGCGGGAATTGGCGTCGCCGTCGCGCTTTTTCCGCGCTCACTTGCGGCTGTTGCTGTGTCGGATGTTGAGCGGCGCGGCGGCGGCGTTTGCGTCGCCGGTGACAATGGCGCGGGCCGACCGGGCGCTGGCGAAGGCGGTCGGGGCGCGGCTGGGGGCGGAGCTGGGGGAGAAGCTTTCCATTGGCGACCTTGCCGCCGAATACAAGCTATCCGCCGCGTCGCTGGTGAAGCGTTTCAAGCGGCAGACCGGCCTGACGCCGGGTGATTACCGGATGCGTTTGAAGCTTGAGGCGGCGCGTGAATTGCTGCGGAAGGAGCCGGAGCTGAGCGTCAGCGCTGTCGCGTACCGGTTCGGTTTTTCGTCCGCCCAACACTTCGCGACGGCGTTCCGGCGCTACTACGGACTGTCGCCGAAGGAGGCCAGATAGGGAGCGGAGCGCACCAGCGCGAAGCGACGGGTCCAGGGCCGCGAGGCCCTGGTGCGGAATCCAAAGGGCGCACAGCCCTTTGGCGGAGTGTGAGGCGGAGCCTCGCCGTCGCCCGGGCGAAGCCCCCAGCTCACGAAGAGCGACGCAGTCGCGAGCTGAGCCCGGTCCGAGCGAGGCCGCCAGGCCGGAGCGACGTAATCCAAGCCCGGCCCGTTTGCAAAAACAATCCACGCGCTATGTGTCCCGAGGGGAACGGTCGCTCCGGCCTGACGGCCTCCGCTTTGAACGGGCAAAGCGGCGGACATGCGGTCCCCATCTTGAGCCGGGGGGTTAGCCCGGCGCCCACGAGG
>JAVBUI010000087.1:0-7551 GCA_031555495.1 Victivallaceae bacterium
GATCCGCTTTCCGCGCAAGGATGCCGCGCCGGAATACCGGGATGATCGTCCCGTAACTGAAAGTTCTTGATTGTGAAGTTTGACAAAGAGACGATCATCGTCGTAGCCTTCGCCCTGGTCCTGCTTTTTACCTGGGAGCCGATCTGCCGTAAACTCGGCTGGATGCCCGCTCCGGCTCCGGTCGCCGCGACGACCGCCGTCACCCCGGCCGCCACTCCCGCCCCCGCGCCGGTCACTCCGGCCGCCACTCCCGTTGCCGCCGCTCCGGCTGTCGCCGCTCCGGCTGCCGCCGTCCCTGCTGTTCCGGCGAAAGCCATGCCCGAACTCCCCGCGAAGACCCTGACCAACAAAAATATGGCGCTTGAAATCTCCCCTTCGACCGGAGCCGTCAGACGCGTGACATTACTCGACTATCACACCGCCGACCGCAAACGCGACATCTCGATCGAACAGGCTGTTTCGATCGTCACCACCGGAGTCGAACTCCAGCCCGGCGCGCTGGCGCTTTTCGTCCCCAGTGAAGACTGGCGGACGCTCGCCGTCGAAGCAAGCGTCCAAAACGAGCCGACCGCTTATTCCCAGACCCGGCGGGTGGCCGGTGCAAACGGGGAATTCCTGCTGACCCAGCAGTGGTCGCTCTCTCCCGAAGGCTACAAAACCGATTATACGGTCACCATCGCCAATCCGACCAAAGCGCCGCTCTACTTTCCGCGGCTGGCGGTCAGCGGCGGCGAATTGAACCAGTGGGGGGACATCTCCGGCGACAAAATGCGCTCGGACAGCCTCCGGCTCGACTATTACACCGCCACCGGCGCCTTCTCCGACCTCGACCCCACGGTCAAGGACGACGCCAAGTTCTTCAAAGGCGCGGTCGACGGCGTCCGCTGGACCGCGCTCAGCAACAAGTACTTCATCAGCATCCTCTCGGGAGACGAGCCTTTCCGGCTCTATCAGGCCCGGCGGGCCACACTGGCCAAGCCGGATCATTTCTACGCCGCCACCGGCGCGGAATACGCCAACGTCACGATTCCGGCGGGCGGCGAAAAGACCTTCAAATTCAGCATCTACACCGGTCCCAAGACCGTTGCGAATCTCGAAGCCTTCGCGCCGGGCGCGAACCGGACGATGCACCTCGCCTGGGGCCCGCTCGATTACCTCGCGCGCTTCCTGCTTTGGGCGCTGGTGAAGTTGAACCATGTTTTCGGCTCCTACGGCTGGAGCATCGTCATCCTGACCGTGATCGTCCGCCTTCTCTTCTGGCCGGTCACCGCCAAGGCCAATGCTTCGATGAAGAAAATGGCCGTGGTTCAGCCCAAGATCCAGGAAATTCGCGCGCAGTACAAAGACAATCCGCAGATGCTCAATCAGAAGACGATGGAGCTCTACCGGACCGAAAAAATCAACCCGCTGGGCGGCTGCTTCCCGATCCTGCTCCAGATTCCGGTGTTTCTGGCGCTCTATTCGACGCTCGACGGGGCGGTTGAGCTGCGTCAGGTTTCGTTTTTGTGGGCGCAGGACCTGGCGGCGGCGGACACAATCGCCCGGCTTCCCGGTTTCCTCTTCAATCTTCCGATCAACCCTCTGGTGATTGCAATGACGCTTTTGATGGTGCTCCAGCAGCGGATGACGCCGAGCGCGATGGACCCGATGCAGCAGAAAATGATGCTGATGATGCCGCTCGTGATGTTATTTTTCCTTTACGATCTTCCGTCCGGTCTGACCTTGTACTGGACGGTTAGTCAGATATTCAGCATTCTCCAGTTGCTGCTTTCGCAGAAATTCAGTCCGAATGCCCCCGCGCCGGCAACTGGAACCCCGACCAAAAAGTAAGATTTAAGGAGTAAAAAAATGGAAAACGGAAAACTCGAAGAACAAAAAGCCAAAGCGACCAAGACACTGATGACCATGCTCGACTACCTTGGTCTGGACGCGTCGCTCCGCCTGGAAGAAAAAGGCTCCAAACTGGCGATCAAGATCACCTCCGAAGACGCCGGCCGGATCATCGGCCGCAAGGGGCAGACGCTGGAAAGTTTGCAGCTGCTGCTGAACCGGATCATGTTCCGGGGCGAGGAAGATTGTCCCCACGTGATGCTTGACATCGACGGCTACGCCCGCGGCAACAACCGCGGCGGCGAAGACCGCGCTGAAGGTGAAAACGGCGCCGAAGGGGCCCCGCGCCCGCGTCGTGAACGCGGCGAACGCGGCGAACGCAGTGAACGCGGTGAGCGCGGAGAAGGCCGTCGCGAAGGCGGCCGCCGCCGCCGCGACGAATCCGGCGAAGGCCGCCGCGAGGAGGGCCCGACCGAGGAACAGCTCCGCTGCCAGGCGATCGACGCAGCCAAAGAGGTCAAACGCTGGGGTGAATCGGTGACCTTGCCGGCAATGAACGCCCATGACCGCCGCATCATCCACGTAACGCTTCAGGAAGACACCGAGATCGAGACTTGCAGCGAAGGCGACGGTAACCTGAAAAAAGTAGTGATATCTCTCAAAAAAGATTAACATCGAGCTTGATTTTTAAACAAACGGCTCTATATTAACAAAACAACGGTCGAAACCGGCATGTTGTTTTATCGGGGTGTGGCTCAGTCTGGCTAGAGCGCTGCGTTCGGGACGCAGAGGCCGGAGGTTCAAATCCTCTCACCCCGACCATTTCTACCTTCAAAACGATAGCAAACGGGTCTTACTGTTTCCTATCGTTTTTTACTGTCTACGAGCACAAACTCCGGCAAAATTACGGCAAGATTCCCGCAAGGCTTGTTTGCGCGTAACTATATTGTAAGCCTCTTCTCCGTTTTGAGCCATAAATCACAGTTCCTTTTGAGGTTGAATTGAGGGTAGCTGAAAGATCTTCAATTTGTGCCGTGCTCAATAATGCCTCGGCATAGGCGAATTTCGGATTTTATGGGATGGCTGTGAAAAAATCTTTGATTTGCGAGAAGTCGGCATAGCAATCAATTGAGCCTGCCTGCATCGCGTTTTCGCCGACCCGGCTCACCACGCAGTCGCCGGTCAGGAATGTCAGCAGCAGGAGAAGCGGTTGAAGATGACGGATCGAGTTATGCTGTTTCATGGTTTCCTCCCGGTTTCATACCCTAAAACGCGGGGGAGGCGGTTGCAAGCACTGATGTTATTTTTTTGTTGTAAAATTTATCAAGGTATTGCGTTTTTATCAGTTTCCTTCTTTTTTTCAAAAATGATGTGGTTTTATTGACTTCGGCTACTTGATTTTAGTGGTTTTGGAATTATAGTAATGCCCGAAAAAAACAGTGTAACGAGCCGGATTCAAAAGAAACTCCTCAATCCGGCCCATCGGGGTTGCTGCATGGAAATAAAGTGGAAGCCGTCGGGCGGACAGGTGTTCTGGTTCGTGGTCGCGGCGGTGATGTTCGTCAATGTCTTTCATCCCTTTCTCTGGGGACCGGATGAGCCGCGCGAGGCCGAAATCGCACGGCAGATTTATTTCAACGGCAACTTCGTCACGCCGCATTTCTGTTCGCTCCCCTTTGTCGAAAAACCGCCGCTCTATTATGATCTGGTCGCCGGGATGTTCTTTCTCACCGGCGGACCGTCGGCGGAGGCGGCGCGCTTCGTCTCCGCCTGTCTCGGGCTCCTGATGCTGGCCGGTGTTTACGCCCTCGGCGCGCGGCTCTTCGGAAAGCGCTGCGCCGCCGTCAGCGTGCTTCTCCTGATCGGCATGCCGCAGTTTTATCGCGCGTCGCACTGGATTCTCCTCGATATCGGAGTCGGCGCTTTCTGTACGCTGGCGCTCGGATGCTTCACCTTGTACGTCTGCAAGGAAGGGGAGGGGGGCGGAAGGCGGCTCCTCACCGCTTTTTATCTCTCTTTGGCCGCTGCTTTCCTGACCAAGAGCTTGATCGGCGTTTTAAGCGTCGGCGCGGTAATCGGAGCTTTCATCCTGATCCGCCGCCGCTGGCGCCTGATCGGGGAATTTTTGTTCTCTCCGTCGATTTTCTGTTTCCTGGTGCCCGTTCTCCTCTGGGTATGGCTTTTTTATCGCGACGGCGGGATTTACTATCTGCATGAACACTTCGTCAACAACACCGTCGGACGTTTTCTCCACAAAGACCTGACGCTGCCGGGGTCGCCTGTTTTGTTCTCCGACGTCGGCAACAGCTCCCCCTGGTATTTTTATCTCAACCGCCTGCCGTCGATGCTGGGGCTCTCCGCGCTGCTGCTGCCTTTCGCAGTCGGGGCGGCGTGGTCCAACGGCGGAGTCGGGGGAGGGACGCCGTCTCCCGCAAAGAAGGCGCCCCGCCGGAAAAAGGTTCTCGCTTTCCTCTTCCGCGATTCCGGTGAAGCCGGGGCGGGGGAGAAGGATTGCTTTTTGATCCTTCTCCTGTGGCTGCTGCTGCCGCCGGTCCTGCTCAGTTTTTCGGCAATCAAGGAGGTCACTTACGTGCTTCCCTCGCAGGCCGCCGCCGCGCTGCTGATCGGGGTCTGGCTCGACCGGCGGGTTGCGCGGGAGGGGGAGTGGGCCGGGGCCGGAATTCTGCTGGGGGCGGTGCTTTGTTCCTGTGCGATTGCGCCTTTTTCGTGGACCGGATATTGGATTGCAATGGGGCTGGTGCTGGCGGCAGGCGCGGTACGGCTTCTCCTGAGCTTGCACCGGCGCGCGCCGGAGAAGGTGCTCTTTGCGGTGCTTGCGCTGGTCATCTGCGGGGTGGTGATCGGGAATACCCCGCAGCAGATCCGGCGCACCCGCCAGAACCGGAAGTGCTTCATCGAGCTCGCGGGAGCGGTCTGGCAGGAGGTGGGGCCGCGGCGGCTGGCGATTCTCGGCGGGGACGAGACCTTGCGCGGTTCGATTCCGTTCTACGGCAACCGGGACGTCGTCGCCATTCCCGGCGAAGAGAAGATGATGGAGGCGATGCGCAAAGATCCGGAGCTCTGCGTCCTCATACCGAAGCGACGCTACAAGCACGCCGGAAATGATCAGCGCTTCCGGGAAGCCCTGCGCGGAAAACGGGCTCATCCGCTTGAATTTCCGCGTCTGGTTGATTCTTTCATCCTCTTTCTGCCGCGTTGATCATCTCTTTTTTCATCGTTACGGTTTGACTTTGGCGGAATCGGCGTTATTGTTTTCATTAAATAAGGTACTTTAGCTGTCAATAATTCAGGGATCGATACCAGGATATGGATATTTCAATACCGGCTCCGAAACTCTCTGGCGAGTCGCCTTTCAGCGCCGCTCCCGCCCCCGCCGCCCCCACCGAGGCGGCGAACAAGCAACCCTCGATTTACGGCAAAATTCCGCCGGTGCCGACGCTGGACGCGGTCGACGGCATCAAATTCGACTTCAACGAGGGCATCCGCATCCTGTTTCCGCCCAACGGCAAAGAGTATCGCGTCCAGTTTTCCGACATCGACACCGGTGTCATTCTCTATTCCGCCGACACCGTGCCGGGGGCTTACGTCACCAGCGTCAAAAAATTCTACATCCGTTTCCGGCTCCAGGTTTTCCCCAAGGGAAGCGCCGAGGCGCTTTTTACCCACGATTTCGATTGCCGTGACAAAGAGGTGATGATCCAGCTTCCCGTCGGCACCATCGGCGACTCGATCGGCTGGTTCAGCTACGTCGAGCGCTTTCAGCAGAAACACGGCTGCAAGGTCGTTTGCGTGATGACCCCGTGGATCGCCGCCCTGGTCAAGGATCAGTACCCGGATATCACGTTCATCGGGCCCGACGAAACCGAAAAATACCGGCCTTACGCAAGTTATTACATGGGACTCTTTTTTCGCGGCAACGTCGACAACCAGCCGATCGACTTCCGTTACATCGGCTTGCACCGCACCGCGGGCTACATTCTCGGCGTCGATCCCGCCGACGAGCCGCCGCGCTTCAATCTCTCCGCGAAACGCAAAATCAAGGAGCCCTACGTCGTCATCGCCGCCCAGAGTTCGAGCCAGGCCAAGTACTGGAACAATCCCTTCGGCTGGCGCGAGGTGGTCCGCTTTCTCAAAGAAAAAGGCTATCGGGTGCTCTGCATCGACAAGCAGCCGGTGCACGGCACGGGGCTGCATTGGAATCACATTCCCTATGGGGCCGAGGACTTCACCGGCGACCTTCCGCTGCAGGAGCGGGTCGACCTGATCAAAGACGCCGATTTTTTCGTCGGCCTTTCGAGCGGCTTGAGCTGGATCGCCTGGGGATGCAAGGTGCCGGTGGTGATGATTTCCGGCTTCACGCATCCGACCAATGAATTCGCCACGCCTTACCGGGTGATCAATTACCATACCTGCCACAGCTGCTGGAACGATATGCGGATCGATTTCGACCACTTCGACTTCCTGTGGTGTCCGCGCCACAAGGGGAGCGACCGCCACTTCGAGTGCACCCGGCTGATCAGCGCGGAACAGGTCATCACCACGATCGGGAAAATTCCCGCTTTTCAAAAACACATCGCTGCTTGCAACGAGGAGAAATAGAAGGGCTGTTTCATAGAAGATGGTATGACAATACCATCGTAAAACAATACCTCACTCGAAATCATGAGTACGACGGCTCGTCCTCCATAGCGCGAAGCGCGACGGAGGAAGCCGCACGGAATGACGTAGAGCGGGGCCCCCGGAAAGAGAGCCGCAGCCCGCGTAGCGGGACCTGAGCTCCGTGAGCGAAGGGTGTGAACTTTTTGGGGAACGCAGGAGGTTTTCGATGAGCCGAAAAGCATTTGCTCCCGAATTTGAAATTGCCGGAGAAAATCATTTCGATGATGCGATTATTTCGCTGGCCGGGGTGAGGGTGGAAAGCGTCGGGTTTTCGGTTCAGCCGGCAGACGGCGCGCCGGAGCGTTCTTCCTCGCCGTTCGCGTCGGCTTCCGCCGCACCTTCGTTTTCGTATTCGTCGTCCGGAGCGGAGCCCAAGGCGCCGTCGCCGTTGCCGCTTGCTCCTGAAGCGCGCCGGATTTCCGCCGCGCTCGAATTTACGGTGACCGCAAAGGAAGGCCCCCGGGAAGTGGGCTGCATCTCCATCCGGCAGGGCGCGGTTTCCGCCGCGCCGGAGGCGGGCGCTTCGGCGCGGGAAAACTTCACTTCGCTTGCAATTTCGGTTTCGGCGTCGTTTGAGGGAGAACACGCGGCGCTTTCGGTGCGGTGCGATATTTCCGCGCCGGGTGCGGGGCTCTCCATCGAAGTCGCCGCTTCGGATCTTGCCGCTGCGCCCAAGGGGGCGGCCTATTACGACACCTCGGTCTTCATGGCCGGGACCTGCTACATCAAGGTCGTGCTCTTCGAATCCAACGGTCAGATCGACGCCAACGTCGAAAATTGGACCGCCACCCGGATCAATGAGGTGAAGAGCCAGATTTCGCTCGGCGTCAAGTGGTGGGAGGACATGTACGACAAAATGGGGTACGCCGGTGACCTCAAGTTCACGATCGACTTCACCTACGCCGACAATCCCTTTTCCACCAAATACGAACCGATCAGCCGTCCCGGTTCGAGCGATTATCTGTGGGTCAACGAGTTTCTGGTTTCGCAGGGCTACGGCTCCGCCTCCTCGACCGGTGCCAACCTGGAGCAGAACCGCCT
>JAVBUI010000320.1:0-2833 GCA_031555495.1 Victivallaceae bacterium
CGCCACGCCGACGAGGTCGTTGAGGATCACGAGGTCTCCGGCGGCGACCGGAGTTTCGGGGATGTAACCGATGGATTCGCCGCGCTGAATGTATCTTGCAGTCATACTCATTTTCTCCTTATGCCTGACCGTTTGCTTTTACCATGCCCCGGAAGTCCTGTTCGCGGACGCCGAGGTCGAAATAGACCCTGAACCACATGCCCAGCACGTTGAAATCGAGGTCGCCGCGCTCCACGGTTGGGGTTCGCTTGCCTTTCAGGAAGCCGATCTCGAAGGTGTCGACCTGGTTGGGCGAACCGAAGAGATACCAGGAACTCTGCGAGGCTCCGGCGTAGGCGGTGTTGGCGAGGTATGGAGAACTCACCACCGCGAGGTTTTCGTCCGCCAACACGTTGATCGCGGGGCGCACGGTGTTTTCCGCGCCGCCGGACATCACCAGCGTCGCGCCGCGCGTCAGTTCGATGGCGAGATGCTTCAGCGCGGTCGGAACCAGCAGGAAACGCGGTTCGACGCTGATCGGCTGGCCGTCCGCGTCGACCTGATCCAGATACAGCTGGATCGCTTTTTTGAGGCTGTCGGCGGAGAGCGCCGAGGCCGCTCCGGCAAGCAGGTTCTTGTGTCCGGCATGGAACAGCGCCTTGCCGTCCGCCTGCGCCGGATTGGCGAGGAGCCGGGCGAAAAAGAGCTGATCGATCAGCCTCGCGGCGCGGTTTCCCATCGCCACCGGGATTTTCAGGAACGCCCCGAGATCGTCGTTGATGATCATTTTGCGCGTCAGGCAGAACTTCTTGCCGTAGGTGTCGAGCTGGTTCTTCGCGCCTTCCTCGCTCACGCCGCCGTCCTTGATTTCGCCGTCTGCCGCGACCGGCAGGAGGTCGCCCACATCGGTCAGGCGGAAACGCTCGTTCTCCTTGAAGTCGTTCAGGTCGCCGGTCGAACAGAGCTTCGTCGCGATGACCGGCTGCGACTCGTAGCTCTGCAACAGCTTCTTGTTCGCCACGTTGCTCAAAATCCCCGGCAAACTCACGGTCGAGAACGCCGCCTGGATCGCCGCGTTGTCGAAGGAGCGCGGGACGCTCATGCCCTCCAGCCTCATGCATTCGAGCATCAGGTGGCGAAGCGGCATGTCCATATCGGGCATCGCCGCCTCGACGGTCGGCGCGCCGTAGGATTTTTCAAGCGCATCGGCGGAGATCCCGGCGCGGAGGCACATCGCCGCTTCAAGGGTCTGGCGCGTGGTGGGAGCCTGGGTTTTGACCACGATTCCAACGGTGGTTTCCGGCTGTTTGGCGCGATAGGCGGCAAGGACTTTTTCTCCGGTGGCTTCGGGAGTCCAGCCGCCCTCGATGGCCTCGTTTTCGATCTTCGCGAACTCCCCGGCGCAGATCGCGCGGATCTTCATCACGCGTTCGCGTTCGGTTTTGACCGGATCGGTTTGCGCGGCGACGACCGGCGGGACTTGGACGTTTTCGGGATTTTCATTCATCTTGGCAATCTCTCCTGTGAGGTTGAAACTTGCGGCGACCTTCATTCTGGTGCTGGCGTCCGCGCCGACCGCGACGACGGAAACCTCCCGCAAGGTGGATTTTTTGACATGGTAAAAGGGGCCGGTCTGCTCCTGCCCGTTGACTTCGCGCTTGCCCTGAACGAGTTCGGCTTCGGTGACTTCCGCGCCGATGGAGAGCTGCCAGTCGGCCCCGGCTTTGCTCTGGGCGACGATGTCGCTGGCGGCGTCGCTCTCGGAAACGATTTCGCCGGAGATTTCCAGCGTGTTGTCTTTGACGCTCGCCGACACCATGCCGACCCGGCTCGAGGTGTTGTTTTTATGGTCGGCCAGGAGTGGAATCTGTTCCGGGACGCTCATTCCGGCGAGGTCGACCACCACGGGATGCTTCCAGCCGGGCAAGCTCATTTTACCGCCGGAATAGGCCAAGCCGTTGACCTTGGGTTTCGCCCCGGCAGCTTCGATCAATACGAATTCATTCATCGATTTTTTTCTCCTTGATTTTCGGCTCCGCTTCGGCGGCGGTGATGCCGAGTTCCTGCAAAAGTTTCTTTTCGGCGGCGATTTGCCGCAATTCCGCCTCCCAATCCTTGCCCTGCCGGGCGTATTCATTCGCCAGCGTGGTGGTCAGGCTTTTCAATTTCGTCGCCTGGGCGTTGGCCTCTTTCGCCGGGTCGACGTGTTCCATACCGTCCCAGAACCACGTATGCTCGTCCGATTCCAGAGCGATGCCGCGGGCAAGAGTGTATTCCCGCAGCCAGAGTTCCAGAATCCGGTCGAGAACCACGTTCGCGGTGAACTCCTGATCCACCCGAATGCTCTTGTAATAGGTCTGGTGGTCGAGTCGCCCGGAGGCGTAATTGTAGCCACTTGAATTCCCGGCGGCGATGTTGAACGGCATATTCAAACACCGCGCGATTTCGTTAAGGATTTCACGCTTGAACTCGGCATAGGTGGTCGCCGGTTGCTTGGGATCAAGCTGCCCCATCTTCCAGCCGCCGGGCATGGTGAGCAGCATATTGCGTTCCAACTGGAAAGAATCGAACGGTGAAATCCGCTCGGCCTCGCCGTCGGGCGGCGCATCGGTGTAGAGGATTCCGGCAAAATCGGCCGCCGCTTCCGCCGCGCTCAATACCGCCAGCGTGAACCGTCGGAGCTGGGCGAACAGCGGCAACGCCGGGGTGATTTCTGGAACGCCCCGGTGTTGCCCCGGCCGATCCTGCCGGAAAATATGGATCATGAACTCCGCCGGAACGAGAATGGAGGCGTCCTCCGGCGCCAGCCATTCGCCGCCGGGGTGATATCTGAGCACCCGGTAGCCGGTAGGAT
>JAVBUI010000310.1:0-6494 GCA_031555495.1 Victivallaceae bacterium
GTCCTCACGCTGCCGTTGCTGCTGCTGAAATTCCGCTGGAGCAGTGCGGAATTCGTACATTCGGCGCCGTTCGCGGTGACCTGGTTTCTGTCGCAGCTCTTGCTTTTTCTCTGCTTCGGCCTTCTGGGGGCGGTCTTCGGCAACGTCATCATCTCGAGCCGGGGGCTGATCTCGATCCTCTTCGGCGTACTGCTGAGCCGGATGGGGCAGGGGCGGCTCGACGCCCAGGTCTCACGCCAAATGTGGTTCCGTCGCGTTGTCGCCGCGCTCCTGATGAGCGCGGGCATCATCCTCTACTCCTGGGCCCGGACGCTGAATTAATCAGTTTATTGTAAGCAAACGCCGTCGGAAGCTATGAGCTCCGGCGGCGTTTTTCTGTTTCATTTGTGCTGAAAACGAAAAAAAGCGACATTTTTCTTCATTCCCGGCTTGTTTTTTTGAAAAAGTTCCGTATAATATTATTGAATCAAGATCATACAATTTCATACGAATAGGTGAATCATGACTTCCAACAATCTGCCCTACATCAATCTGGCCCGCCAACTGGAGAGCATCATTCTTTCCGGACATTTTCGGTCCGGCGAGAAATTGCCGTCGCTGTGTCAATTGGCGAAGCATTATCAGCTGAAGAACAATATCGTTCAGCGGGCATTGAAGGTGCTGGTGGACAAGGGGTTGATCGAGGCCATTCCGGGCAATGGTTATTATGTTGCGCAAGCAAGCCTGAAAAATAAAACTTCCGGCGGAGAACGGCAGCTTACGGTGATTCAGCACCACTCTTCGGATTTCGACACCATAACTTATAGTTCCGTCGCACTTACCGGCATCCAGCAGGAAGCGGCCAAGCTCGGGATCGGGCTGAATATTCACTACGCCGTGTCGTTGAATAACTGGGACAACCAGCTGCCGAAACTGCTTGAGCGCGTCAGCCGCGACAGCGATGCGGTGATCCTGCTGGGGACTTTCGACTTCAAAATGGACGCGATCGAGCATTGTTCCTGCCCGATCGTCGGGATTTCCATGCACCAGAGCTACCGGAATCAACTTTCGGTCATTTCTCTTGATCCTTTTGCCGCCGCCGATCTGGCCGTCGATTATTTCCGGCGGGAAAAAATCCGCAAGGTCCGTGCGTTTCTCCACCGGGTGGATGAACAGCAGATCCGGCTTGAGTGTTTTCGCAGACTCTGGGACGGAGAACTCGAAATCAAGGAATATTCCTCCATCGATCCGATTGAGTCCGGCGATTACCCCGCCGATTATCCAGAATCGGACGGCTACTGGTTCGCCGGGGGCACGCTGGCCGAATGGCACGCCAGAGAATTCCGGCGCCGGAGCCTTGAGTCCATGGCGGATGTACGCAAGGTGATCGCCATCGACGGGAAATCGATTTTCAATCCGTCCACCTATCAACCGATGAACAATATCGCCCCCGACTGGAAACTTGCCGGAAAACTGGCGGTCGCCGAGGCGATGAGGCGGCTCGACGATCCCGGCAGTGGGCCGCTCCGGCAATATCTGAGCGTCCGCTTCGAGGCACTTCCGGAGAAAACTACCTGATAATATTATTGACAACAACAAAACCTCACTCGAAGTCATGAGTACGGCGACTTGTCCTCCATAGCGCAAAGCGCGACGGAGGAAGCCGCACGGAGTGACGGAGAGCGGGGCCCCCGGAAAGAGAGCCGAAGCCCGCGAAGCGGGACCCGAGCACCGTGAGCGAGAGGTGCGAACTTTTTGGGGAAAACAGGAGCCCAAAATGAAAAAAGTGCACTTCACTCTGATTGAGCTGTTGGTGGTCATTGCCATCATCGCGATTCTGGCCGCTATGCTTCTTCCGGCGCTGAGCAAGGCGCGGGAGTCGGCGCAACGCATCAGCTGCATCAATCTGATGAAGCAGCTCGGATTGGCGGAGCGGCTCTATACTTCCGACAACGGGGAATATATTCTGCCGTGCCTGGCTTATTATTACTGGCCGACGCTGATGAAATCCTATACCACGCTCTGTACCCGGTATAACAAATCCGACGGCAAGCCGGTCCAGGCTCCCGCCTGCTGCAGCAAGGCATTGGCCGAGAACGGCGCGACCCAGCCGGTGGTGTCAAATAATCCGCCGGTTTTTCAATTGTGGAACTCCAGCGGCGCGGTTTACGGGAGTCATGGGGGAGTTACCAGAAACAAGGCCAATGGCGCGGGCAATGCCTCTTACTGGCCCGGCACCGGCAGTGCGGAGTCGTTCAGGAAGACAAGCGGCATCAAGGGGGCGAGCCACAAAATCTCTTTTTATGAAGGTTATTACGTCGAAATCGGGCTTGCGAGTTCGGCCTGGGACAACGACACCGGCAGCATGCAGACGGCCTGGAGCCGTCACGGCAACGCGATCAACGCAGTGTTTCACGACGGACATGCGGAAACCATCAAGCGGATCGGCTTCAATACCATCATTGACGGCTCCCAGACCGCGGGAAATTATTATTTACGACTGGAGCTTTGAGGATGAATGGAGTTAAATTCCTGGGAGTGCCGCTTGCGGCATTGGTTGCGGCAACGGCTTTCGCGGAGTCGCCGAAGGTGCTGCTGCCGGATGATTTTTCCACCTTCAGCGGAGGGCTGCCCGGCAGGTGGCAGCGCTGCGGCACGGAAAAAATGGGAAAAATTTCGCAAATCACTCTGCCGGAAGGCAAAAAGGGCGTCCTGCTGGAACCGGCTCTGTCCAAAGCCAATTTCGGGCTGAGGCTCGAGCTTCCCGCGCAAGCCGGAAAATATTACCGGGTGGTGCTGGCCAGTTCGGCGCTGCCGGAGAAGCATCAGGTCAAAGCGTATTTGCAGTTGCGGTTTTTGCCCTATCCGCTGAAAACCTACGGAAATTCCGAATATTTACAGCAAGTTCCGCTTCAGGATCAGGACCCTGACTTCAACGAAACCGAAATCACAGTTCAGTCTCCGGCCGGGGCGACCGCTCTGGCCGTTTATATTTTTGCAACCGAGCCCGCCGGAGCGATCCGGCTGCATGAGTTTTCGCTGGAGGAATCGGACGGAAAATTCGCTCCTCGTGAGCCCGATCCCCGGAAAACACTTGGAGCCCTGAAGGATTTTTCCCGGGACATGAGAGTTGATACCGTACTGGTTCAGGGGGGCAAGCCTCTGGCGGCCATCGTCGCTCCGCATACTTCGGAATATCTGCTACTGGCCGAGTCCGTCAACCGGACGGTCAAAAAAAAAACCGGTGCGGCGCTCCGGATTTTGGATGACGACGCTTTTGCCCATGCCGACCGTTTGTCCTTCAATGCCATTACGCTCGGCAGCCGGGATGTGAACCGCTCGGTGAGCAATCTCTACAATCGCTTTTATACCATTCTCGACGGCAAATATCCGGGCAAAGGCGGGGCGGTGGTGCGCGGCGTCTACGATCCCTTCGGTCACGGAGGCAGTAATGTCATCACCGTCGGCGGCAGTGATTTCGAGGGTGACTGTCTGGCGGTGAAGCGGTTCATCCAGGCGATCGAAGCACAGCCGGACGGGGCTGATCTGAAGCTGGGCTATCTCGCCGATATCGTTCTCGGGGAGGGGATGATGCCGCCGACGGACGCCCGGGAGGCGAAGACCTGGGAGTACAATTCGCGCTATGGCGACAAAGAGGAGAGCCCCTTCGGCTGGACGGTGATCAGCAAAAATCTGGCCTTGTTCTATATGACCGGGAACGAGCGGTATGCCGAAGAATTTCTGCGTCTTGCCTTTCCCGATGAAGCGGCGGCAAAATACCTGATCGAAACCGAAAACGCCTTCGCCGTCCCCGATGCCCGCAATCCATTGGCCGAGCCCTATCACTACAATGCTTCAATGCTGATGCTGTATTGGGATCTGGTGGAGGAGCACCCATTTTTTTCGAATGAAATCCGGACAAAAGTGATCGGGAAATTTTACGAACTATTGACCCGCCGCCGTCTCCATGGAGACAAGGGGGCCTTTGCCAATGTCTTTGCGCGAAGGGAGCGGCAAGTCAGGCTGCCGGACCGGCACTGGGTATCGGAGGGGCTGACCGTCTTCATCGCGGGGCGTTACTTCGATAAATATTATCCCGGCCGCGACGGAAAGAATGCACTGGCCGCCGCCGAGCGGCAGTTCGCCACACTGGAGCTTTATCCGTCGATCGAGGCGGGAAACATCTACACCTATAATTCCTACTTGCGCCCGGCTTTCGACTACGCTTTGCTCTCGGGAGGATTGAAATACGTCGGCAGCCCGGTGATCGACGCTTACGTGAAGTCGCTGATGGCGCTGGCCGATGGTACGCCGAATGACTGGTCGCAAAATGATTCCAGCGTCCGGATGCTTAACTATATGGCTTATCTGACCGGTAACCAGGCCCCCGTCGAAGTCGCTGCCCTGCAACACGATTTCGACTCAAATGCCTTCCGGCTCGGACAGTCCTTCTGGCCGACGCGGCCGTACCGCAACAACTATTTTGCCGATTTCGGCGGAAAGTGGAACGTTACCTGTTTCGATCCGCGCGGAATGGGGGACTTGAAGGTTCCTTTTGCCAAAGAAAAAGTGGCGGAGTGGATCAGCTACCGCCAGCGTGGCGAAAAAGGAGAAGACTTTGCCCTCATTGACGCCAAATATGAAAAAGGAAGCAACGCATTTCACAACCTGGCGCTGATCAGCTTTTCATTGCGGGGCGTTCCGCTGCTGCGGGGATATCAGAATCAATTGCACCTTTACCGGGACGGTCTCGGCGACCCGGCTCCCAGTCTTGCGGCTGAGATCCTTCAGTCCGGACGGACCGGCAGGACAGCTTACTTGCGCGGCAGGCACCGGAAATTCAACGGACATGAGTGGGAACGGTTTTTCCTGATCCGGGAAAATCGTTTCCTGCTGGAAATCGATACGGCTACGCCGAAGGATGACTGCAAAACCAGCCAGGTCATCGCCAACTTCGAGACCGCCAAAGGCACGGAGGCCGTTCCGGTCCCGGCGACCGGGGAATTCGAGCTCAAGACCTCAAAAGGTGGAAGTTGGACGCTGGCTTGCTCCCGCCCCGCCTCGATCGAGCAGGGGCCCGCGGCCGGGAGACTCGACAGCAGCAACCTTGCTTCCCGGTTCACGATCGTTGAACCGGCGCAAAAAAATGTTCCGATCCGGCTTGTTTCCGTTCTGCGTCCCGGCGCTCCAGGGCAACAGCCGTCCGCAGCCGGGGAGGGGGATACGGTGGCGCTTCGGTTGCCGGAGCCGGGAATTTTGAAATTCGCGGATGACGGCTCTTTCGTTTTAGACGAAACCGATCACCGCTTCGGCTTCAATGTCCGGGAGCTTGCCGGGTTGTTCCGTTCCGATCAACCGGTAACGGCGGACTATGATTTCAACTCGGAGACTTTGACCGTTGCGGCGGAAGAAGCTGCAGTCATCATACTGGGGGACGGCCGCAAAGTGGCGCTCGCTCCGGGGGCTGGTGTGAGCTTCACGGTGCCTAATCCTCCCCCGGCGGAGCTTTACACGCTGGTGAATGGCCTCATCGCGGCTAAAAAGAGCCCTTCTTTTGTTTCATCCGATCTGCCGGAGATGACTGCCGCTTATGAAGAGAAGCCGGGCGGCTTCATCAGTGTGCACGAGAAGGTGGAGCTGGACAATACTCCACATCTCCTGATCGCTGTTGACGACCGCGCGTTGATCGTTGATTTCGCAGGCAGAATCAAGCAGGAATTCAAGAGCTCGGCATTGGTCGGAGCGGTCTGCTACTGGCCGGAGCGGAAGATGGTGCTGGTTGGTTCGCTCGACGAAAAGCTTCGCGCTTTCGCGCTCGACGGCGAACAATTGTGGGAATTTACCTCGCTTATGCCGGAGGGCGTTCAGCACGAAAAGAAGTGGTACGCCAAAGGTGAAATGCCCGGAGTGTGCAAAATCGCCGTCACCGAATTCGACGGAGAGCCCCGGATTTTCCTTGGCGGGGCAAGCACCCTGGAAATTCTGGATGACAAAGGCAATTTGCTGAAACGCCAATTTCAGGAGTGGGGGACATTCGAGGGCTTTACCCGGCTTCCGGCGCATGACGGAAAGCCCCGGGAGATGTTGAGTTGGGGCTTCATGGTCGGCTTTCCCGCCGTCTACCGTTACAGCGCCGATCTGCGGCGGAGGGGCGGAGACACCTTTCTCAATTACTTCAAAGACGGCAGTTGGATGGGTGGCGTCGGGTGGGGCGTGGTCGGCCGGCAGGATATCCGGCTGGCCCGGCTGTCTTCCGGAAGCCCGGAGCGCCTGGTGGGCACCGTCAACGGCGTCAATCTGACCATCATGCCCGGTGAGACCGTCGCGATCGTCGGGGAGTCGGGGTCAGGCAAGTCGACCACCGCCCACGCGATCATCGATCTGCTTCCCGGCACGGGAAAAATCACCGGCGGACAGATCATGTTCGAAGGTGTTGACCTGGCCTCGACGAAACCGAACGAGTTCACGGACATCCGTGGAAACCTGATCGGCTTCGTACCTCAGGACCCCATGTC
>JAVBUI010000183.1:0-3947 GCA_031555495.1 Victivallaceae bacterium
CATCCGCCTGGCCGAGGACCGCGAATACTTCCGCGAACGGATGATCGCCTTGAACATCCTCCAGCCCGAGAGCGGCACCGCGCGTTCGCTCGAGGAAGCGGTCGCCCTCGGACGCAAAATCGGTTATCCGGTGATGGTCCGTCCCTCCTTCGTACTCGGCGGACGCGGCATGGCGGTGCTCTACGATGAAGCGATGTTGACCCGTTACGCGATCGAGGCGATCCAGGTCAGCCCCGAATACCCGATGCTGATCGACCGTTTCCTCGACAACGCGGTCGAGGCCGAAGTCGACGCCCTCTCCGACGGCGAAGAGACCTTCGTCGCGACGGTGATGGAGCACATCGAGCTCGCCGGGATTCACTCGGGCGACTCCGCCTGCGCGATTCCGCCGGTTTCGCTGCCGGCCAAACACATCAAAGCGATCGAAGAACAGGCCGCCGCCATCGCCCGCGACTTCAAGGTCGTCGGCATCCTCAACGTCCAGTTCGCGGTCTGCGACGACAAGGTTTACATCATCGAAGCCAATCCGCGCGCTTCGCGTACCGTGCCCCTGGTCGCCAAGATCACCGGTGTGCCGCTGGCCCGCATCGCCACCAATTTGATGCTCGGGCACAAGCTCTCCGAATACAAAGATCTGCTGCAGAAGAAAGACCGCAGCTACGTCGGCGTCAAGGAAGCGGTTTTCCCGTTCAACATGTTCCCCGAAGTCGACCCCGTGCTGGGGCCGGAAATGCGCGCCACCGGCGAAGTCATGGGCATCGCCGAATGCTTCGGCCTCGCCTCTTACAAGGCACAGCTCGCCTCCGGCAGCCGCCTGCCCTTGAGCGGCGCGGCGCTGGTTTCGGTCGCCGAGCGTGAACGGCAGCATCTGATGCCGGTCGCGACCGCGCTGGTCGAGCTCGGCTTCAAGATCCTCGCCACCGACGGCACCGCCGCCTTCCTCGCCGCCAACGGCATCAAGGCCGAAGTGGTCAAAAAGCTCAACCAGGGCCGTCCGAACCTCGGCGACGTGATCAAGAACAAATCCGTCCAGCTGATCATCAACACCCCGATCGGACGCAACAGCATGATCGACGACAGCTACATCCGGATGATGGCGATCCAGTACAAGATTCCGTACGTGACCACGATGGCGGCCGCCCGTTCGACCGTCGCCGGGATCAAATCGGCCGCGTCCGGCAACCTGACGCCGAAGTCGCTCCAGGAATACCAGGGCGGTAAATAAAAGGACCTCATTATGTCTCTTTTCAGCAGCGGAAAATATTCGACCTTGCAGATTCCGACGCCGGGCGTGGAGCGGCGCATGGTAATTCCCGACGGCTCATGGCTGAAGTGCAAAAATTGTTCGCAGACGCTCTATTCCGACCGTCTCGAGGACAATCTCCAGGTCTGCTGGTATTGCAACTGCCATCTGCCGATGACCGGCGAGGCCCGGATCGAATCGCTCACCGATGAAGGTTCGTTCCATGAAATCGACGCCGGCCTCTCCTCCGCCGACCCGCTCAACTTCTTCGATCTCAAGAGCTACGCCAAACGCAACGAAGACAGCCGCGCCAAAACCGGCCTCAACGACGCCTTCCTCTCCGGCTACGCCACTTTGAACGACCGTCCCTACGCGATCGGCGTGATGGACTTCCGCTTCATGGGCGCCAGCATGGGCTCGGTGGTCGGCGAAAAAATCGCCCGGCTGGTCGAGCTCGCCACCGCCGAAAAGATGCCCGTGGTCCTCGTCACCGCCTCCGGCGGCGCCCGGATGCAGGAAGGGATACTGAGCTTGATGCAGATGCCCAAGACCTGCGCCGCGCTCCAGCGCCATTCCGAAGCCAACCTCGCCTACATCGCGATCCTGACCAATCCGACCTACGGCGGCGTTACCGCCAGCTTCGCCGCCATCGGCGACGTGATTCTCGCCGAACCCGGCGCAATGATCGGTTTCGCCGGACCGCGGGTGATTCAGGAAACCACCAATTCAAAACTGCCGGAAGGCTTTCAAACTGCGGAGTTTCTGCAGGAAAAAGGCCTTGTCGACCGGGTGATCGAGCGGAAAAATCTTCGCAAGGAACTTGGTTTGCTGCTTGAATATTTCGCGTAAGGGTGTATTGTAGCAATATAGACGCGGGATCGCGGCGATAGCCGGAAACGCGGAAGTCGTCAATTTTGCCGGGTCGGACCCTGTGCGTTGTCGTCATGCCAATCGAGTCAGGTGGGGAACCAAGCAGCTCTACGCAAGTGACGGCAGGCGCCGCAGGTCATCTGCCCCGGCTTTTTTTTAGAGTCGAACGTCCAGATTTTGCCGGGCGCTCGAACGCGGGGAACGTACCGGCTTTCCGGGGGCGCCCGCAGCCGCTAGCGCTGCTACCGGCTTCGTCCTACCCGGCAATCCGGCACGCTCTCCGCGTCCGATCACTCCGGCAAAATCTGGACGTCCGACTCTGTCGGCCGTCGATATGAGCGCAGGGGACAGGGGAGCCCTCGACCGGCTGAGCCGGTCTTGGACGGGAGGGGAGGGAGTTGAATTTACCATCATTGGAGTAGAGATATCATGACCAGAATCGACAATCGCGCCTGCGACCAGCTTCGTCCGCTTACGTTTACCCCCGGCATTCTTTCGCATCCGGTCGCTTCGGTGCTGATTGCCTGCGGTGGGACCAAACTCATTTGCGCCGCCAGCGTCGAGAACCGGGTGCCGCCCTGGATGAAGGCGCAGCAGGTTCCCGGCGGCTGGGTCACCTGTGAATACGGCATGTTGCCCGCCTCCACCCACGACCGCATGCGGCGCGAGGCTTCGAGCGGCAAACAGGGCGGGCGGACGATGGAGATACAGCGCCTGATCGGGCGTTCACTCCGCTCGGTCATCGATCTCGAAGGGCTCGGCGAAAACACCGTTTCGATCGACTGCGACGTGCTCGATGCCGACGGCGGCACCCGCTGCGCCGGAATCACCGGCGGCGCGTTGGCTCTGGCTCTGGCCGCCCAGTCGCCCTTCGGGCAGCAGAATTTCCGCCCCTTTGTGATGCGCGAGCTGGTCGCCGCGGTCAGCGTCGGCATCGTCGACGGCGAACCGATGCTCGACCTCTGCTACGAAGAGGACAGCCGCGCCGAAGTCGACATGAATGTGGTGATGACCGAATCCGGCAAGCTGGTCGAAGTGCAGGGGACCGCCGAGCGAGCGCCCTTTTCGCGTGTCCAGCTCAATATGCTGCTCGACCTTGCCGAACATGGATTGAAACAGATTTTCAGCCGCCAGAAAGAAGCTTTGATCGCTTCCTTTCAGCCCTGATTTTTTTTGACGAAAGGGACTCAAAATGGCCGAATATCAGGTAATCGCGCGGAAGTGGCGTCCTCAGTGCTTTGCGGACGTGGTGGGGCAGCAGCATGTGGTGCGCACGCTTCTCAACGCGATCCGGCAGAACCGGACCGCCCACGCCTATCTCTTCGTCGGTCCCCGCGGGGTCGGCAAAACCACACTGGCGCGTATTTTCGCCAAGGCGATGAACTGCGAACACCCCGTCGACGGCGAGCCCTGCTGCAAGTGCCGTTCCTGCCTCGCCATCGCCGCCGACAGCAGCCTCGACCTGATCGAAATCGACGCCGCCAGCCACAACTCGGTCGGTGAAATGCGCGAACTCGCCGACGAAGTGGTCCACGCGCCGACCATCAGCCGCTACAAGATCTACATCATCGACGAAGTCCACATGCTCTCGAAACAGGCATGGAACGCGCTTTTGAAAACGGTCGAGGAGCCTCCGGCGCACGTCAAATTCATCTTTGCCACCACCGAAGTTCACCAGGTGCTGCCGACCATCATTTCCCGCTGTCAGCGCTTCGACCTGCTGCCGATTCCGACCCGGTTGATCGCCGAAAGACTGGCCCAAATCGCCGGAGCGGAGAAGGTCGGGATCGAGCCCGGAGCGGTCAATGCGATTGCCCGCGCGGCGGCGGGGGGG
>JAVBUI010000326.1:0-4740 GCA_031555495.1 Victivallaceae bacterium
CATTCGGCGATTTTGCGCGTCCCGCGCGTGCCGCGGCTCCCGTCCGGGGGAAAATTAGCCGATATTACGGAATAAATGTTGAAAAAACGCCGAACCATGGTATAGTAAAGCGTTTCGTCATTCTTTTTCAACACACGCATAACCAATCAGGAGCGTAAAATGAAGATTCTTCACGACAAGGACGCGGATCTCAGCGTTCTCTCCGGCAAAACCATTGCCGTCATGGGCTACGGCGCCCAGGGCCGTGCGCAGGCCCTCTGCATGCGCGATTCCGGCCTCAACGTCGTCATCGGCATCCGTCCCGGCAAGTCCGAAGTCGCCGCCAAGCAGGACGGCTTCCGCACCATGCCGATCACCGAAGCCGCCAAGATGGCCGACGTGATCCACTTGCTGTTGCCCGACGAAAACCATGGCCCGGTCTACAAGGCCGAGATCCTTCCGGTGCTGATCCCCGGCAAGACCCTCAGCTGTTCGCATGGCTTCGCTTATGTGTTCGGCGAAATCACGCCCCCGGCAGACGTCAACGTCATCATGGTCGCTCCCAAGAGCCCCGGCACCGAAGAGCGCAAGCGTTTCGTCGAAGGCTTCGGCGTCCCCGGCCTGATCGCCGTCCGCCAGAACTTCACCGGCAACGCCCGTGACATCGCCCTCGCCATCGCCAAGGCTGAAGGCCTCACCCGCGCCGGCGTCCTCGAGTGCACCATGGAACAGGAAACCTACGAAGACCTCTTCGGCGAACAGAACGTCCTCTGCGGCGGTATCGTCGATTTGATGAAGTATGGCTTCGAAGTTCTGATCGAAGCGGGCTACCCGCACGAAATGGCCTACTTCGAGTGCGTCCACGAAGCCAAGCTGATCGTCGACCTGATCTATGAAGGCGGCATCCAGAAGATGAACGAAGTCATCTCCAACACCGCCGAATGGGGCGAATACTACAACGGCCCCTTCATCCTCCCGGCCGACGTCAAGACCCGGATGAAGGAATCGCTCCGCCGCATCGAGTCCGGCGAATTCGCCAAAGACTGGATCGCCGAAGCCCGCAACGGCGCTCCGGTACTCAAGGCCAAGCGCGAAGCCCTCGGCGCCCATCCGGTCGAAATCATCGGCCGCGAAATCCGCAGCCTCTTCGAAAAGAAGTAATTCTTTGGCAGTCATCCCGCATAGCGGGTGGCTGCAAGGCCCGCAACGCCGGGCCCGCGAGCTTAGGAATTGCTCGAAGAGCAAGGAGCAGCGAGCGAAGGCCCCCCGCCGACTGAGGGGCGCGGAGCCGCCGAGGGCGGCGACCGGCTACGGCCGTACAGGCCACGACTCAGCCGAGCGGCGCTTGAGCGAACTTGCGAGTAAGTCTTGCATTCGAAAAGAAGTAATTCTTTCGAATTTTCCGTAAAGGAGAAAGTCTGTAAAAGACTTTCTCCTTTTTTATCCCGGAAATTGACACGGCCAGTTGTTTTTCGCAACTTGTGTGGTATCTTAGGCTATCCCCTTATCCTAATATGGAGATTAAAGTTATGAATTTGCAGCGTTTACTGTTGTCGGCGGCCGCTTTTTCGGCGCTGACGCTCGGGGCGGAAGTTCCCGAGTTGACCAAACTGGTTCCGGAAGCCCGCGATTACGAATTGATCGCCAAGCTCAATCCCCTGACCTGGAACAGCACCGGGTACGAAACCGATTACACCACACGGGTTTCAGGCACCGTCAAGCGGGTTGGGTATCTCCTGAAGCTGACCGGCAAAGACGGTAAAATGTCGTGGGTTTTCACTTCAATGGACGCATTCTCCCAGCAGGCCGTTGACCTCGCGGTTCCCGCCGAAGGCGGAAAGCCCCTCCAGCTCTATGTCAACAATCTCGAAGTCGCGACCAACGTCGACGGTCTTGAAAAAGGTAAATTCGAACGTGGCAACATCGAATTCTGGGCCACTAATTACGGCCCCCAGAACGAATCCAAGATCCCCGGCGCCGCCGACGGCCGTTTCGACTTCGGCGACAAGCCCGCCACCTACGGCGATTACGGTTCGATGCAAGTCCATAATTTCGGCAAGGGGCAAACCGTTTTTGCCTTCAACAAATTCAACGGCGGCAGCGGCACTGAAATCGGCATCGGCAACAATCCCGAAGCTGCGACCAATCCCAAGGTCAATCCCGACTGGACTTTCAGCAGCAGCGGAAACCGCTATTCCAAGGCCGAGCTTTACGTGGTCGGAACGTTCGACAACTACCAACTCAAAGCCTTCACCGGCCTCGACCCGCAGAAGGCCAGTTTGATCGGCGTGACCGCCAAGGACCCGGTGAGCTACAAGGTCGGCGAGGAGATCGTTTTCACCATCACGCCCGACCTCGAGGGCCAGCAGGCCACTCTCGACGGTTATACCGTCAACTGGACCCGGACCGGCGATGACGGCAAGTCGTTCACCGGCAAGTCGCCGCTTTCGGCGGGCCCGTTCACGATCAAAACCAGCCTCGACAAACCCGGTTTCGTCCGCATCGTCGCGGTGCTGGCCGATCCCTCCGGCCGTGAATTGCGCAAGACTTATCCCAATAAGCGTGTCGACAAGATTTTCTTCGACGGCGGCGCGGGGGTTGAACCAGAAAAGCTGACCGGCGTTGCCGAACCCGCCGACTTCGACGCCTTCTGGACCAAACAGAAAGCCCGTCTGGCCGCCGTTCCGATGAAGGCCGAAATGAAGAAAATCGAGAGCAAAGTCGCGAACGCCGATACCTACGAAGTCAAAGTCGACTGCGCCGGACCGCGCCCGGTGACGGGTTACCTTGTAGTTCCGGCCGGAGCCGCCGACAAGTCGCTTCCGGTCAAGGCTTACTATCAGGGTTACGGCATGCACAAGCAATCGCCGCCGACCTGGACCGACATCAGGGCGGTCTGCTTCCACGTCAACGCCCACGGCGTGGAACTCGGGCAAAACGACAAATATTACGCCGACTTCGCCGAATCGATCAAGTCGAACGGCAAAGCCTACGCCTTTGACCCGGAACAGAACAAAGATCCCGAAACCGCCTATTTCAACGGCATGGTCTTCCGGGTGCTCCGTTCGCTTGAATACCTGAAGAGCCTGCCGCAGTGGAACGGCAAAGACGTGATCGTCGCCGGCGGCAGTCAGGGCGGCCTCCAGTCGGTCTGGGCGGCGGCGCTCGACCAGGACGTCACCTTGTCGTTGCCGAACATTCCCTGGGGCTGCGACTATGCGGGCGGTCAGAACGGGCGTATGGAAGCCGGTTGGCGCATTCCCTACACGCCGTCGCTCGAATACTACGACTGCATTCATCACGCCAAACGGATCAAGTGCCCGATCGACATCACCCGCGCCGGTCTCGGCGACTACACCTGCCCGCCTTCGGGCGTGGCGATCCTCTACAACAACCTGAAGGCTCCCAAGAAGATCAACTACTATCAGGGCTCGACCCACATCTTCATCCCGGAGAACCCGCAGATCACCGTCCGCGAAGAGAAATAAAAAGCGGCGGCAGTGTTTGATGAGCCCGGCCGGAGCGCAATGCCCCGGCCGGGCTTCTTTTTTCCCAGAAAAGGTTGCAAAAAGCGTTGAACGGAGTTATTTTATGCATTCGTCAACAATCTATTTCCGGGGGTGACCATGATCGAACGAATTCAAGAATTGCGCAAAAAGCACAACGCGCTGATCCTCGCCCATAATTATGTCGAAGGCGAAGTCCAGGACATCGCCGATTTCGTCGGCGATTCGCTCGAACTGAGCATTCGGGCCAAAGCGGCCGGTGCGCCGGTGATCGTTTTCTGCGGCGTCTCCTTCATGGCCGAAACCGCCAAAGTGCTTTCTCCGGATTCGCTGGTGATCCATCCCGCGCCCGACGCGGGGTGTCCGATGGCTGACATGGCGTCCGCCGAGGCGGTCGCCGCGTGGCGCGTCGCCAATCCGGATGCGGTGATCGTGGCTTACGTCAACACCACCGCGGCGGTCAAGGCGCATGTCGATATTTGCTGTACCTCGGGCAATGCGGAGCGGGTGATCAAGTCGATTCCGGAGGGGAAGCGGATACTTTTTCTGCCCGACCAGAATCTTGGGGCGAATGTCGCGGCGATGACCGGGCGGAAGCTGGAACTCTGGCCCGGCTACTGTCCGACGCACCACCGGGTGCTGCCGGAACAGGTGAAGGCGATGCGGCTCCAATATCCGGACGCCGAACTGCTGGTTCATCCGGAGTGTTCTCCGGCGGTGGTGGCGCTGGCCGATTATGCGTTGAGTACGGGCGGCATTTTGCGGCACGTGCGTGAATCGTCGGCGAAGCGTTTCCTGATCGGGACGGAGCATGGGATTATTCACCGGCTGAAGAAGGAAAACCCGGAGAAGGAGTTTATCGAGCTTCTGCCGAGGATTCACTGTCCGAATATGAAGAAGCTGACGTTGGAAAACGTACTTGATTCGCTGGAAACGCTGACTCCGGCGGTGGAGTTGCCGGCTGAATTGATCGAAAAGGCCCGGATCCCGATCGAGCGTATGCTGGAGCTCTAAGCGTGCCGCACTGCGTGCCACAGCGCCGGTAGGAGCGGAGCGCACCAGCGCGGAGCGACGGGTCCAGGGCCATGCGGCCCTGGCGCAGAGTCAAGAGGGCGCGGAGCCCTCTTGCGGAGTGTGAGGCGGAGCCTCGCGGTCGCCGGGCGAAGCCCCCAGCTCAAGAATGAGGAACGAAGTTCCGAGCTGAGCCCGGTCCGAGCGACGTGGGCGCACAGCGCCTGCGGAGCGACGCCATCCA
>JAVBUI010000126.1:0-5591 GCA_031555495.1 Victivallaceae bacterium
TGGATGAACATCCCGAACCGATCATGCGTAAACCATGCGGTATCGCCGCTGCCATACTTTCCCATCGCTCGCCTCCTGAAATCGGGTTGTATTTTCCGCATTTTGCGGTTATCGTAAAGATAAGGCTTCGGCTATGAATTTTCCAGTTTAATTTTATGAATAATCAGGTGTTCTTTATGAACAATCTCACCACCGATCCGCCGCCGCTGGTTCTGGAAACGGTCAATCGCGTTCCGCTCGGGGCAATCTGGCAAGACTGCCGGTTGGCCGGGCATTACTGGCGGCTCTATTATCACGACATGCCGGGGGCGGGCGTCTGGCTCAACGGGCGCAAAAAACCGATTCTCCCGGGCCGCTGTCATCTGCTGCCGCCCGACTGCAATCTGAGGACGTGGTGCGCACAAAGCGAGGTCAACCAGCTCTATTTGCACTTTGAGGCCGCCGAGTCCAATGGTAGTGCGCAACATCTCTTCAATGAATTAGCGCCCTCTCCGTTTCTCGACGCGCTGGCGGAGCGGATTTTCGCGGGGCCCGGCGTGGACCGCGTGGCGGCGCTGGCGCTGGCGGCGGCGGCTTTCGCCGAACTCCCCCCGGAAGCAAAGCCGTGGCGCGGCAGCGATCCGGAGCTGGCGCGGCTGGTCAACCTGATGCGGGTCGAGCTGGCCCACGAACTCGACCTCGATTCCTTCGCCCGCCGCTTGGGGATTTCGGTCAATACCCTGATCCGCCGCTTCCGGGCGGCGTATGGGGCTACGCCTTACAGCTACCTCACCACCATGCGTTACAGCATGGCGGCGCGATTGCTTGAGGAAAACCGCCTCTCGATCGACGAAATCTGCGAGGCGGTCGGCGTCAAGGACCGGTTCCACTTTTCACGGATGTTCCTCAGGCGCTACGGCCTGCCGCCGGGCCGCTATCGCGCCGCCCGGAATCCTTCAGCGTAGCCTTTTCAGGGTATATTGCACCGTCGAGGGCCGTTCGCATTCAAGGGGCATCGCGGCGATTTCCTCCATCGAGCGGAAGAGCTCGTGCGCCGCTTCGCGGTATTCGAGCGAGCTAAGCTCCGCGACCAGCCGGATCGCACGGTCGATCAGCTTCTTGTTGGAAACCGCGACAAAGCTCATCCAGTTGCCCGCCACCCGCCCGAGCTTGACCATGGTGCCGCTCGAAATGGTATTGAGCACAAGTTTAATCGCCAGATGTTCCCAGATCCGCAGCAGCGTCGGCCCGACCTCGAGCGGAATCGCCTCCCCGCCGACCGCGAGGCTCCGGCGGATCGCCGCACTTGCCGCAACGGCATTGCAAGCCGCTTCGAGCTCCGGCGTCGGCTTTTTCCATGAAAACAATACCGCCGCGTCGCGGCCGGTTTCGAAACGCTCCGGCAAAGCTTCGTTGCCGAGCGGGAATTTATAAAGCTCGGCGCGGCTGATGGCAGGAGGATTGAGGACGATTTTCTCAGGGACATTCATCGCGCGGTAGTCGGCGACGGTCCACTCGAGACAGCGCGGTTCATGCCCGAGCGCCCGAGTCATCGCTCCCGCGACGTCGAACAACGGGTTTCGGGCCAGCGCCCACGGCTGCGGCGAAATACGGTCGTCAAGCTTGCGGAAGGCGGGCAGCATAAAGGTCGGGCTGCGTTCGGTGGTGTCGGTAAAAATATCGAGCATGAAGTCGTCCGCAAAATAGGTAACACGCCCGCCTTTGGCGTAAATTCCGACCTCGAAATCGAGATAGTCGGCCATTCCCTTGACCGCCGCGTCGCTCTCGAGCGCATCGAGCAGTTGCCCGAAGGCGGCGGCGAAAGGAATTTCATCGGGGCGGCCGAGCAATTTTCGCAATGCGCTTTCGAGCGCGGAGGAGGCGATCAATTGCTCCGAGGTGGTCGCCTGCATCCGGGTGGAGCCGGCGATGCCCATCGGGCCGCAGGAGAGGTCGAGTACGGTGACGCGCGGATTCTCGATCGCCTCGCGGGAACGCTCGAGGCGCTCGGCGAGGAGCGATGCGGGGTTGTTGAAGATCAAAAACGCTTTTGCCCCGATCCGGGTCGCTTCGGCGACGGTGCCGAGGACCGAGCTGGTTTCGCCCCCCTCGGTGATCGCGACGAGCAAGTCGTCCGCCGTGAAATTGCGGTCGCGCACCTGGCGTGCTCCAAAGACGGCGTAGTCTTCAAAGGATTCGACCGACTTCACCAGCGCGTAATCGCCGCCGGTCATGATGCTTTCGACCCGGTCAGCATAGGGCGCGTGATGCGTCGCGCAAGCCTTTTTCCACATCGATTCCAGCAAAATCGACAGTCGCCCGGTCGCGCCGCAGCCGGAGAAAATCACCCGGTGACCGCCCGAAACCGTCCGGTAAACCGCGTCGCACAAGGCGGCGAATTCATCCGAAGCGAACACCCGTTCGGCCATTGCGAGGACGTTGCGGTCGACCTGCTGGAGATTGCGGATGCCGTCGGCGCTGGAGCGGGCGAATTCCCGGTCGAGCCCGCGGGTCAGCGGATTCGACTGCTCGGTGGGGAGAAATCCGAGGTGGAACGGCTTTTCGTTTTCGATGAAATCTTCGGCTTCGTCAATATGACTCATGGTGTGAAATTCCTTAATTTTAGATAAAAGAGTGCGTCTTTGTTGTTTTTCAAGCTTTCTGGGGTAAAAACACGTAGGAACGGGCGGGAATCCGGTGCTCGATGCCGTCGATTTTGCATGCCGCCTCTTTCCGCGACCAGTTCACGGCGACGACTCCGATTTCCCCCGCCGGAGAGCGCCAGCGCGAGGCGAAGACGACCCCGTGGCGGTGACGCGGCGTTTTCATCTCGTTTTCGTGGGTGTAGATGAAGCGCGCCATGAAGTCGACCTCTTGCTCTCTGCACTCGATCGCGGGCGGCGCAAGCATTTCGCCGTCGAAGAGGAATTCGAGATGTTCGCGGTAAAACCTGACCGTCCGGCAGAGGAACTCGTAAACCTCGCGGTAACGCGGTTCGGTGCAATGTTCGAGCTTGAGGTTGCATACGGTCGGAATGTTGCCGTAAACGATCTGGCGTGCAAATTCGAGGAACACCTGGTCGGGAAACAATGCGAGCCAGTCCTTCTCGTGCCGCCATCGCCCCTCCTGCGGCCAGCCGGGATCGTAGGGCGGAATGCCGTCGGGAAGGGTGTAGCTGCCGTAAACCGGCATAACGCCGTGATAAACCGCCGGATACGCCGGAACCGCTTCCCGGTCGGGATCGAAGTTGAACCTTTCGTGGCAGATATGGAAACCGATGAAAAAATCCATCAGGTCCATGAAATCCTCGCCGCAGTCCTCGGTGCTCAACAGGAGCTCCGGATGGCGCTTCTTGAGCTCTTGTACCATCCCCCGGTAGCCCTGAAAATGAGAATCGCCTCCCCCCGGCGCGTGGCCGTGGCTCCGGGAGTAACAGGGCCGGTGGTTGGCGTTGCCGATCATGTCGAGGTAAATCCCCGGCAGTCCGGCGGAGGCTAAATGGTCGAGTTGCGCCAGCAGCCGCGACTGGAATTCAAGCGAGCTCCCGCAGATGCTGCCGAGCCGGTGATGATTGAAGGTGTTGTAGGGGAAGCACTCAGGCTTGCCGTCTCTGCGGACCACAATCGCCTCGGGACCGCCCGCCCAGGTGCTTGAGCCGTCAATGTCCCAGGTCATGCCGTTGACGTAGACTTGCACGTGGCAGCCCGCCGCTTTCAGTTCGGCGACGGCGGCGCGGAATGCTTCTTCTCCTTCGCGCGGCGGCCAGTAGTCGGGGTAATCGGTGTCGTAGGGATTGTGGTGCCACCAATACCATGAGAGCATGGCGGAGCTGCCGGTGTCTTCGCTCAACTTCAGGACCGGCGGCACGACGTTTTCGATCAAAGCGCGGTTCCAGCAAACGCAGCCGATGGCGCGGATTCGAGGGTCCGGCGTTTTCTTCGCCCGCGGTTGCGTCAGGGCCCAGCGCCGGTAGAGCTTCGCCGCCTCGAACCAGCCGCCCGCAAAGGCCGTTACACCGCACTCGTAAGGCAAAGCCCAATCGCGCACCGACCGGTCATCGAGGGGAACCAGGTGCCCACCGTAAAACATCAGCTCGCCCGCAACTCCGGTACGTCGGTAAAAACAGCGCTTCTGATGCCAGGTCGCGTCGCGGAAGTCGAAGAGATATGAACGGGCCCCCGCCAACATCGCCGACATCCGGAACGTCACCATCTCCGACGCGGCCGCGAGCTCGGGATCGTAAGCGTCGCAGGTGTACTCCGAGGGCTCATGGGTATGGCTCATCGGCCGGTGAAGAATGGTCCCGTATTGATCGGGCAGCAGCAGCGTTCCCGACTCCGGGAAATCGCGGTAAACCGCCACCGGGAAGCGGACAACTTCGACCTCCGGCGCATTCCGGTAAGCGATCGAGCCAAGCCGGGTTCCGGCCTCCTCCCGCCAGCGGCACTCCACCGCAAAATCGCCGCGCCGCCAGACGGCGGTCCCGTTATCCTCATCGTACTCCGGCATGTCCTCCGGCGTGACCACTTCGCCCGAACGCAATTCCAACGCCCAGCTTAGCGACAGCCCGGCTTTTTCAAAAATCCGCATAAAAATACCCTTTCCAATCGTTCCAATGCTTCATTATACACGACAAAAAAGAGAATGAAAATTCAAAAAAGCATCAATTTATATAAAAAACAATCATCGATATGTTTTTGGCACAAAAAAAGCCCGGATCTCTCCGGGCAATCTGAAAACTCGACGGTACTCAACCTTCGATTAAAACATCCGCCGGGCATTCCAGAACATCCCGAAGCTTTTTGATCATCGCCAACGTCAATTTACGCTTGCGGTTAAGCACCTCATAGGCCCGGCTTGCGGTTCCGAAACAACACGCGATATCCTTCACTTTCAATTTCTTTTGCTCCATCATAAACTTGATGAAGTTAACCGGATCGATTTCCGGCAGGGGAAAGCGCTTGTCTTCATAGGCCTTGATCACCAAACTCAGAAGTTCCAACTCTTCGGCATCCTGTTTATTCAAGCGGTCGAGTTCGTCGGCGTGAGCG
This sequence comes from Victivallaceae bacterium, assembly GCA_031555495.1. Classification (GTDB taxonomy): domain Bacteria; phylum Verrucomicrobiota; class Lentisphaeria; order Victivallales; family Victivallaceae; genus JAVBUI01. Next base: position 5,031 of record JAVBUI010000126.1, read on the forward strand.
GCAAGGAACGCATTCAGCCGCGCGGTCATCGCCCGGAGCTCATCGTCATTCGTAATGATGTTGATTTCCATGTTCCACCTCTCAAAATTTCATCTTGCTGTACTCGGCATGGGTTCCAATCCAACTCACCACCACCCGCCCGCTCACATACACCACCACGACAACCAACCGGAATTTATTGCCGCCGATATTGAATATCACCCGGTTTCCGGAGAGGAAGTCAGCGCTTCGGATTGCATTCTTAATCTCCTGCGGCGTCTTCCATTTCGCCAGCTGAACCAGTCTTTCCCAGTTAGCCAGGGGAGCGATACTGTCGGCATGCTTCTTCTTGAAATCATCAAGCGCGATTTTATTCAGCAGTTCCACATTTCATGCCTTCCCGGTTATTACAATATAGTCCCGCAATGGGACTATTCAAGTAAAATTGTCAAGTTTTTGCGACTTTATACCGTCGATTCTCCCTCCCAATAGGCCGCGAGGTTTCCAGATTGGAGCCATGCCCGTAGTGTCGTGTCAACCGAAAATTTGTAACAAGACGGAGACGACTTGTGCAAAGCCGCC
>JAVBUI010000328.1:0-11083 GCA_031555495.1 Victivallaceae bacterium
ATAGCGGACCGCCAGTTCGCTCATTTCCCGGAGCGGCATCTGGATGTAGGCAATCGGGATCGAGCGCCAGGCCTCGAGTTCGCTGAAGTCGTCGAAGCAGATCACCATCACGTCGTCGAAGAACCTTGAATTGAGCCGCATTCCGGCAATCAGCAGAAAGTTCATGAATTCCCCGGCGGTGACGAAAATCGCCTTGGGCCGGTGTTGTTCCAGGAAGTTCTGCATCTCCTCTTCGCGAAAAGCCAGCTCGGCTTCCAACGCCAACTCTTCCGGCGGCGTCAAACCGCGATCGAGATAGGCCCGGCGCCAGCCGACGGTACGCAGCGAAAAACCATCGTTGCCGGGCTTGCTGCCGATGATCGCCACCTCTTCGAATCCCAGGTCCAGGGCATGACCGACCATTTCACCGGCGTCCCTGGCGTAATCGACCGAGAGATAGGGCAGTTCCGAAAACGGGGGAATGCGGTTGATGGTCACGACCGGCTTGCCCTGTTTCGCGAGTTCCCGGAACCGGCTGAAGTGCTGCGGTTCGGTGTTCACCGAGATGATGCCGGTAAGCGGTTCCAGCGCCTCTTCGGCCAGGTTGTCGCGGTTGAGCAGACAAAGCTGTGCGCCGAATTTGGCGCAGGCGTTCTGCGCGCCGAACTGGAGCGGCTGGTAATAAAAAGGCAGCCGGTCCGTATTCCCCATGGTAAGCCCGATCATCGGCGCCGGGCGATTTTCCGCCGGGCGGGGCGCCACTGAGGAGCCGATGCCCGGTTTGCGGATGATCAGCGCCTCGTCGATCAGGAGTTCCAGCGCCCGCCGAACCGTGTTCCGGCTGACGCCGAATTCGGTGCAGAGCAAATTTTCCGAGGGCAAACTCTGATTGACCGGCAGTTCGCCGTCTGCAATGCGGCCCTTCAAGGTGAGGTAGATCTCAAGATAACTGTTTGCAGGCATATTCGGAACTCCTTTTGCTTTTTTTGATCCTGTATAGCACATGTTCAATTTCGAATAAAAAAAATAAACCCACCTAACCTTCTCTATTTGAACATGTTCAATACTATTTTTTTATCAACTGTGCTAATTATAACCGAAAAGCGGCGCAATGTCAAGAGCGAAACTAAAAAAAATGAATTTTTTATTTTCGCCGTCTTTCCATCCGGTGTTTTCAGGAAGGAGGCTTGACACGATCCGCTCCCGATGCTATTTTGCCTTCAACCTTTTAACCTCAGGGGAAATGATGACGATCTGGAAATTGTTTTTGAGCGCACTCACGCTGTCGATCCTCGCCGCCGCGCCGGGCGCCGAGACGCCTGCCATCGGTATCGCGCCGTCGCACATTGCGGCGCCGACCAATCCTCTCCTCGCGTCGCCCGAAGCCTGGCGTGACGCATGGGATGGAGCGAAACTCTTTAAAATCTACGACGTTCAATTGCTCGACGTCAAATGGGCCAATCCGGTCGATCCGGCGTTGCTGGCGAAATTTTCCGCCGCGACCGGACTGTCGGTGGGAATGGAATTCGCCAACGGCTTCGGGCGCTACCCCAATGAAGGCTACGGTCGCGCCGTCGCACAGGATTGTCTGCGCAACATGGCCCCTGTGTTCGCCGCGGGCGGCAAAATCGATTCGCTGCACCTGGATGGAGCCATCGCCCGCACCATCGGCGATTTTCCCTCCGCGCCCAACGCCAAGTGGAAAAAAAGCTCGCTCTCGATGCCGGACGCCGCCCGCGAAATCGCCGAGATGTTCACCGAAATCCGCCGTGCCCATCCCGATATCAAAATCGGCCTGGTCCCCAACCTCATGAACTGGAATTTCTCCCCGACCGCCCCGGGCGCGCTCGGCGATTGGTCACGTGAAACCAAGCTCAATTACCGCGACATCCTCGAAGCCATTGCAGCTGCGTTGGCCGAGCGCGGCGACCGGATCGACTTCATCGAAGTCGACGCGCCGTATAATTATTACAAGCTCAAAACTTCCCCGCGCACCAAAGCCCCGATCGACGGCGCGCAATTGCTTCGCGAAGTCGAAGAATTCTGCCGCGCGCACAAAATCGCATTTCACCTGATCATCAATTGCGAACCCCGCGCCCCCTTCGGCGACTTCGCGTCCGACGCCACTGCCGAAGAGCTGGCCGGAGGAGCCAAAGTCTTCCGGCAGGGCGCACTCGATTACCTTGCCGCCATCAAACGCGACAAAATCACGCCGGACCTGTTGATGATCCAGTCCTGGTACTGCGCCCCGGCGCAAAACCTCCCGCTCGGCGCCCCCAATACCTTCACCGCCATCGTCCGGGCGTGCCGCAACCAAAAGTAGGGAGCGAAGCCGCAAGGCGGAGCGACGGGTCCAGGGCTCCCCGGCCCTGGCGCAGAGTCAAGAGGGCGCGGAGCCCTCTTGCGGAGTGTGAGGCGGAGCCTCGCCGTCGCCCGGGCGGCCGCACAGCGGCTTTGACTATCACCGCGCCGTTGGCGCGGGTGCCAGGAGCAATATCAAACGTCGTTCGAGGTCCGCCCGGCCCGAGCGAGGCCGCCAGGCCGGAGCGACGCCATCCAAGCCCGCTTTGCTTGCAATATCCCATACGATTGCGCGGCGCATCGGTCCGGGAGGCTCCTCGCGTCCGTGCTTTATGCGTGGCGTGGCAGTTCGATACCGCGTAAGATCGCTCTGCGGCACGCGGTATCGTGGAGTATCGATGCAACGAATGCTCCCTCGCCTACACTGCCGCATGAGATCAGTCGCGGTGAACGCGGGGCGCATGGAGAAGAGGCATCGCCACGGAGCGAGACCTGCGTCCTTTTGCCCGATCGCCCCGCATGATATCCTGCCTCGCGCGGCAACGGCCTTTCGGAGTTTATTGCGGGGGTGCTTTCACGTTCCAGAGCGGAACCTTGAGGAGTTGCGCGAGTTGCTCCGCGTCTTCAAGGAGTTTCGGGTAGGCTCCATGCGAAACCACATTGACGCGTCCGCCGTCTTTTTTGACGAGGTTCAGCTCGTAGGTCATGTAACTGTGCTTACCTCTCTGGACGTACTTCTCCAGAATCTGCAAGGCCCCGACCTCGTTCAACGGTGTATAAGCACCCACTTGCGTAACGTCCACGATTTTCCGAGGATCAGTCTTCGTCCGGAAGAAAGCGCCGTTCCGCGTGTCGAAGACGATATACCGGGCCATGTCCCGATACAAAAAAATACCGACAACGGTTCCGGCCAGCGCACAAAGCACAAACATCGCATATAAAATCAGAAATTTGTCGCCCTGCCCCCGGGAATCAGGCGACAGCCTGGAAATCAGAACAATCATCGCCACGCCCGTCCAGCCGCTGCAGATCCACATCCATGGCCAGACTTTCGTCAGGAAGCCGGGAACGAAACGCCACTCCCCCGAGCCTGGATCGTGCCTCAGCCGGTGGGAACAGTGGGCTGACGACCCGGCGCCGAGCGGCACCCATTCCGTCTTCAACGCCAGGCCGCTGCCGAAAACCGCCGGATCGGCCGTCGCCACCGCCCGCTGAAAGATCGTTTTGAGTTTATCCATCAATCCCATATTCCGCCTCCTCTTCGATATTTTTAAACACTATATCGATAACAGGCGAATATACAAGCGATATTTTTCGAATAGTCGTCAAAAAAAACGCCCTCCCGGCTTGTAATTTTGCCCCCCCGCGCTATATTAGCAAAACGTCCCCTTGTATGGGGAGGAAAAAACACAAGTAAAAAGGCCGCTTGCCGTACCGGACAAAGCAGCCGCAACGAAAAGGATGCCGATCATGGCCAAAGTTACGATCAACGATTTGCTGGAAGCCGGATGTCACTTCGGACACCAGACCCGCCGCTGTATCCCCAAGATGAAGATCTATGTCTATGGCGCGAAGAACGGGATTTCCATCATCGACCTGATCAAGACCATGTACAAGATCGCCGCGGCCTGCAATGTCCTGCAGAACGTCGTGGTCAAGGGCGGCGACATTCTTTTCGTCGGCACCAAGCGTCAGGCGCGTGATTTGACCAAGGAACTGGCCGCCAAACCCGACATGGGCGACGGCTCCGAGCGCTGGCGCGGCGGCACGCTGACCATCACCGTCACCATCCGCAAGAGCATCACCAAGATGGCCGAAACCGACGAAGTCCTCAAGAGCGACTCCGCCGCCGGCATGAAGAAGAAGGAGCTCTCGCTTCTCGCCCGCAACGCCGAAAAACTCCACCGCGACCTCGACGGCATCGCTTCGATGAAGCGTCTCCCCGCCGCGCTGGTGATCATCGACGTCTGCCACGAAATCAACGCCGTCCGCGAAGCCAATAAGCTCGGCATTCCGATCGTCGCCATCGTCGACACCAACGGCGACCCGTCGCTGGTCGACTACCCGGTCGCCGCCAACGACGACGCGATCAAGTCGCTCCAGATCATCACCACTCTCTTCACCGACGCGATCCTGATCGCCAAGGAAGTCTACCAGAAGCGCATGATCGAGGAAAAAACCGCCAGGGGCGCCGCCGAAAAGGCCGCTCAGGAAGTCGCCGAGGAGACCGAGGCCGCCGACAAACCGAAGCGCGCGCCCCGCAAGCCCAAGGCTGAAGGCGAAGCCGCAGCAGCGCCTGCCGCCGCCGACAAGCCGAAGCGCGCGCCCCGCAAGCCCAAGGCTGAAGGCGAAACTGAAGCCGCCGCCGCGCCCGCCGCCGAAGACAAAGCCGAATAATCCGGAGAAAACAGTATTATGATTACCGCCAAAGACGTTCAAGTCCTCCGGGAAAAGACCGGAGCCGGCATGATGGATTGCAAGAAAGCCCTGACCGAAGCCAACGGCGACATGGAAAAGGCGATCGAAGTCCTCCGCAAGAGCGGCGCCGCCAAAGCCGAAAAGAAGAGCGGCCGCGCCACCAACCAGGGTAAAATCGCCACCGTCATCAAGGACGGCAAGGGCGCGATCGTCGAAGTTCTTTGCGAAACCGACTTCGCCGCCAATACCGACCGTTTCAAGGATTTCGTCGCTGAAATCGCGGCGAGCGCCCTCACCGTCGACGGCGAAGGCGACGTCACCGAGCAGGTCAACGAGCTCAACAAGACCAACCTGGTCGAAAAAATCGCCGTCATCGGCGAAAACATGCAGATCCGCCGCGCCGCCAAATGGACCTCGGCGGATTCGCTCGACAGCTATATCCACGGCGGCGGCCGCGTCGGCGTCCTGATCGACGTCGCGGGCGAAAAGGATGCGGACTTCCTCCACAGCGTCTGCCTCCACATCGCCGCGTTCCGTCCGACCTACATCTGCAGCTGCTGCGTCCCGGCTTCGAAAATCGAATCCGAGCGCGAAATCGCCAAGGCGCAGCTGGCCGGCAAGCCCGAAAACATGATCGAGAAGATCGTCGACGGCAAAATCAACAAATGGTACAGCGAAGTCTGTCTCGTCAACCAGCCCTGGATCGGCGACGACAAGACCTCGATCGCCAAACTCAAGCCCAACGCGAAGATCAAGAATTTCGCGCGCTGGGAAGTCGGCGAAGAGCTTTAATCTCTGCCATTTTCAGGAAAACGCTCTTTGCTCATGCAAAGGGCGTTTTTTTTCAACAGCCATCCCGCAAAGCGGGTGGCTGTAAGGCCCGCAGCGCCGGGCCCGCGAGCTAGGGCAAGGAGCAGCGAGCGAAGGCACCCGCCGTTTGAGGAGCGCGGAGCCGCGAAAACGGCGACCGGCTACGACCGTACAGGCCACGACTGAGCCGAGCGGCGTTTGAGCGATCTTGCACGGGCGAAAATCGCATACATACAATAAATGCGCAATTTATGATTTTATGTAATGGCTGATTTTAGATACTGAAAAGTTAGAAAATACAGGGCTCAATGCGTCTCGAAGTCAAACATCTGGATAAAAGCTATTCCGAAGTTCAGATCCTGTTCGACCTGAGTTTTTCGGTCAAACCGGGGGAGATGCTCGGGCTGATCGGCGAAAACGGAGCGGGCAAGTCGACTTTGATCAAGTGCCTCTCCGGCCTTGAACCGATCCAACGCGGCGAAATCCGGCTGGACGGCAAATCCGTCGCCTTCCGCAACCGCGCCGCCGCCATCGCGGCGGGCGTGACCACCGTGCCGCAGGAATTCAACCTGATCGGGACGATGACCGTCGCCGAAAACCTTTTTCTCGGACGCGAAAAGACCCGGCTCGGAGCGCTCGACCGCCGCGCGATGCGGGAACGGACGCGCGAAGTTCTCGCCGAGCTTCATTCCGATCTCGACCCGGACCGGATGGTTTCCACGCTCAGCGTAGCCGAAAAGCAGCTCCTCGAAATCGCCAAGGCGCTCGAGGACTCCTGCCGTTTATTGATCCTCGACGAACCGACCACGGTGCTCAACTCCGACGAAAGCGCAATCCTTTTCAAGTTGCTCAAAAATTTGAGCAAACAAGGGATCGCGATTATTTTCGTCTCGCACCGACTCCACGAAGTGGAGAGTCTCTGCGACACCGTGCTCGTAATGCGCGACGGCCGGATCGTCGAATCGGGCGACGCGGCAGATTACACCCCCGACCGCATGGCGCGCGCGATGGTCGGGCGCGACCTGACGCAGAAATTTCCGCCCAAACGCCGCGTCGCATCCGACGCCCCCGTGCTGCTGGAGCTCCACGAAGTTTCGCTCCCGGGCATGCTTGACAACCTCTCTTTTCTCCTCCGCGAAGGCGAAATTCTCGGCATCGCCGGGCTCGCCGGAAGCGGCCGAAGCGAACTCCTCGAAACCATTTACGCGCTCCGCCGCCGGAGCTCCGGCTCGATCCGCCTCCAGGGGCGCGGCACCAATTTCAAAAACGCCCGGCAGGCGCTCGACGCGGGCGTGATGCTGCTTCCCGAGGACCGCCAGGGAACGGGAGTATTGCTCGACAGCACCGTCGCCGTCAACATCGCGGCGCTCCGCAAGGAGCCTTTGATCGACCCCGCGCAGGAAAAAGCCGACGCGGAAGAGTTCATCAAAAAGCTGACCATCCGCCCCCCCCTCCCCGACGCCATCGTCCGGCGGCTCTCCGGCGGCAACCAGCAGAAGGTCGCCATCGCGCGCAATCTGGTGCTCAAGCCGGTGCTGTTCCTGCTCGACGAGCCGACCCGCGGCGTCGACGTCGGAGCGCGGAGCGACCTTTACGACTGGGTCGACCGCCTCGCGGCGGACGGCATCGGCTGTTTGCTCGTCTCCTCCGACCTCGAAGAACTGATCGGCATGTGCAACCGGGTCATCGTGCTCCGCAACGGCCGGATCGCGGGCGAGGTCCGGGATGAAGCCGTCAACGAAGAAGAAATCATGTATTATGCAACCGGAGTCAAAGAACATGCCGAAAATCGACTGGCGTAAATTTCTAGCCGACAGCGGTCCCTGGTTCGCGCTGGCGGCGCTGCTGCTCGTCTGCTGCATCTCGAGCGAAAGCTTCCGGCAGGGGCAGAACCTTCTCAACATCACCCGCCAGGTCTCCTACAGCGGCATCATCGCCCTCGGCATGACGCTGGTCATCATCGGCGGCGGCATCGACCTCGCGGTGGGATCGCTGCTGGCGCTCTCGGGCTGTCTCGCGATTCAGGTGATGAACCGGATCGCCGACCCCGCGCTCGGTCTCGCGGCGGCGATGGCGGCCGGCCTCCTCGGCGGCGCGCTCAACGGGGCTCTGGTGTCGCTCGGCAGAATCCCCCCTTTCATCGCCACATTGGGCACGCTCTCGATCTACCGCTCGCTCGCGCTTTATACCGCCGACGCGGGGCTGGTCACCAGCCGCAACGAATTCTTCGGCAAACTGGGCGCGGCCTCCTTTCTCGGCGTGCCGCTGCCGGTCTGGGTGTTGCTGCTCCTGACCTCCGGGTTTTCGTACTTGCTGACCCGGACCCGCTACGGACGGCACTTGTGCGCGACGGGGGCGAGCGAACGCGTGGCGCTCTACGCCGCGATTCCGACTGCCCGGGTCCGTTTCATGAGCTATCTCCTCGCCGGGTTCACGGTGGGAGTGAGCGCGATCCTGCTGGGGGGGCGCCTCAATTCGATCAGTTCGACCAATGCCGGGCTCTCGTATGAACTCGACGCCATCGCGGCGGTGATCATCGGCGGCACCGCAATGTCGGGCGGACGCGGCTCGGCCTGGGGCACGCTGGCGGGGATCATGATCCTCGGCATCGTCTCCAACGTGCTCGACATGTGGGGCATCTCCGTCAACCTGCAAGGCCTGGTCAAAGGCCTCGTCATCATCGGCGCGGTCCTGATCCAACGCAAAAAACAATAAAATAAGGAATGAATATATAATGCTTAATCCATTGATCGAAAACGCCTACCGTATCCTCGACGGCCACCGCCTCACCGACGCCGAAGCGCACGAGCTCGCCGACGGCATCGGAAACGAAGACATCCTCGACCTCGTCTCGCTGGCGAACAAAGTCCGCGCCAAATTCGCCGGCCATGTCGTCCCGTGCTCGATTCTGAACGCCAAGTCGGGCGTCTGCACGCAGGATTGCCGGTTCTGCTCGCAGTCGGCGCACCACAACACCGGCATCGAGACCTACCCGTTGCTCCCGGTCGAAGAGGTGCTTGCCGAAGCGGCCAAAGTCGCCGAAAGCGGCATCGCCTACTTCGGCTACGTCACCAGCGGCTACGGCTACCTCGACGCGGCCGATCCCGAATTCCTCCAGATCCTTGCGACGATGGACGCGTTGCACGCGGCCTATCCCGGGCTCAATTTATGCGTTTCGATCGGCATCCTCTCGGAAGCGGCGGCGAAAGCGCTTTCCGAACATCACGTCAGCCGTTACAACATGAATCTCCAGGTCGCGCCGGAGCGTTACCGCGACCTGATCGCGACCACGCACAGCATCGAGGATAAGATTGCGACGATCAAATACCTCCAGAAGTACGGCGTGTCGATCTGCTGCGGCGGAATTTTCGGCCTCGGCGAAACGCTGGGCGACCGGGTCGACATGGCGCTGGCGCTCCGCGACCTCAAAGTCGACGGCGCGCCGCTCAACGTGCTGATCCCGATCCCCGGCACCGCGCTCGAAAAACAGCAGCCGATCAACGCCTCCGAAGTGGCGAAGTCATTCGCGTTGATGCGGCTGATCAATCCCGAAATCATGCTCAAATTCGCCGCCGGACGCGAAACGGTGATGAAAGACTTCATGGGGCTCCTGATGCTCTCCGGCCTCAACAGCCTGATGACCGGCGGATATTTGACCACCCGCGGCCGCAGCGTCGAAGAAGACGAAAAATTCATCCGCGAACTCGAACAGTTCTAAGACCAGTTTGCTTTCAAACATAGATGACGAAGCACAGGCATTTCGATGTGTTTTTGCACCTTGTCCCGCAGATCGATGCGAGCATCGGATGAGGGCACAATGTGCAAAGGTGCGCGCAAGGACAAGTTTCGTCTATAATTTGAAAGCGAATTGGTATTAGATCACCGCCGCCTGCAATTGCAGAGATAGTCGTTGCGTGTGCTCGTTTTCATCAGGAGTCAAGGCGGAACCATCACGAGGAGTTGTCATCATTCAGATTGATGCTGTTTGAACGATACCACCCAGACCAACCACGCTTTGAGCTTCGGAAAGCCGTTCGCCACCAGACAATCATAAAAGTAATCGTCGGCCTGTTTGCGGGTACAGACCTTGACCGCATACAGCCAATCGTGAATGATCGACGGTTTCAGCGTGGTTCCGTATACCTGCGGACTGATTATTCCCCAAAAGGCGCGGAGGACGCTCATACCGTCCGACACAAAGCCCGCATCGATTAAATGTTCCGTCCCGTTCAACTCGAACACCACGGGTTCCAGCGTCCGTGTCTTGGTTATTCCGTCTTCGTCGTAGACCGCTACTTTGGCTTCCATAGGCTATCCCCCCTACATCCCCAAGAACGACAGGGAAAAGGTCTTTTCTGTCGGATTGTACCCGGACTGCTTCAACTCCGATTTGACCGCGCCCCGTGTGTACCCCTTGGCATCCGTTACAGCGGTGTTTTCCGCCGGTTTGCAATACTCCGTGTATTCAGCCGCAAAGCTGAGGTATTCCCCGCGCGATTTATCCATAAATTCCCGTGAAGCCCTCCCCCAAAATACAGAAAAAATCGCATTTTTTTCTCGCCGTCCTTGACATGCCGCCAAAAGTGTCATATAATTATATAGAAACTTCGAAAAACTTTCGGAAACTTTTATATGACAAACGAAAAAAAACGTCCCCCTCACCAGAAGATGATCGACTACCTCGAAGCCCAGATCGCCTGCGGCGTCTACCGGGCGGGCGACAAGCTGCCGACGCTTGCCGCCTGGTGCAAATTAATGGACCTCAGCTCCTACTCGGTCCAGCAGGCCTTGAAGAGTCTCGAGCAAAAAGGCATTGTCGAGTTGCGCCGGGGCTCCGGCAGTTACGTCGCCATCCCCCGGAAGGGAACCAACGCCGCCCGCTGGAAAATCACGGTGTTTTCGGCCGGCAGCATCCTGAGTCCGGGCGGCGGCTATCTTGCTTATACGCTGACGCGGATCATCGAGCTGGCGGCCTTGCACAACTGCATCATCACCCACTACCCGCATGATTACTACCATCCGCTGCCCCCGGAAGACGTTGCCCGCCAGGCCGCCGACTCCGATGCGCTGCTGTTCCTGGGCGAATACGATTATCATCCTCTCGATCTGCCGCTCCGGTTGCCGTCGGTCGGCGTCGGCATGGTCAATACCTACGGCGGCGCGCTTTCGCCGGTGGTACTCGATCCCATCGCGGCGGCGGAACTGGCCGTCGACTTCTTCCGACGCCGCAAAATCAAAAAAGTCCGCGGTTTCGCCACCGCCGGCGTGTCCCTCTGCCACGAAAGAATAGCCGCCTTCCAACGCCGCTTTCAAGGCGAATTCACTCTTGAGGAAGTCGCCATCGGCAAGAGAACGGCCCGGCTCGACACTCCGGCGGACACGGGCCTCCTGTTTTTTTCCGGCAACCTCTGTGAACGCTACATCCAGTGGTGCGAGCAACGCGACGGCGTGGCGCCGGACCGCCTGAATTATCTGAGCATCGACGGCAAATCGCTGGTCATTCCCGGCTATCACCCAGTCTCGACGGTCTGGATCGACTGGAAAGAGATCGGCGAAACCGCCTTCAATGAAGTTT
>JAVBUI010000188.1:0-12761 GCA_031555495.1 Victivallaceae bacterium
GTCGGTTGTCCTTAAACTGCGGCCCGCTGATCTTCCGGGTCTCCTGAACGGTCTCCACCTTGGCGACATTGCCGGTAACCGAAATCACCTTGAAACTGATCAATTGATAAGACAAATCATAATTCGCAAAAACCAGCTTCAGCACCTTCCGGTTGTCCTCTTTCTGCGCATCATCCAGATCGGCCAGCGCGAGCTCCACATCCTCCTCCTGACACCCCTTGAGATTCCGTTCGATCACCGCCCGCAATTCCGCCTCCGGAACAACCTTCGCCGCCGCCTCCTTCTTCTCCCCGCACCCGGCCATCAAAACACAGCAGCAGACCACAGCCAACACAGCAAAAACGCTCTTCAACATCATTTATTCTCCCCGATGATTACAACATAATGATGCGTAAAATATCATCAGAAAAAACATTGTCAAACCGTCAACCACCCCGCCGCCTCTTTTTCGTACAAGAAAACGCGATATGCCGTTCATCCGCTACCGTTGCACGGTTTCCGGCTGGACCTGAGGATAATTGACCGGCGCTCCGCCGAAAAGGCTCCCCATCGCGTTCGCCGCCTGCCTTTCACGGCGGAGTTCAGCATAAGACTGAGTCCCCCTGAATTCAATCAATCCGCCGTAAATAACGGCTTTCTTGCCATTGATTTCCGCCCGTAGCGCCCAGACATTGAATCCAAGGTAGCCGACCATGACCAGCCCGCCTTCGGTGACATATTCGCAATGGATGACGCAATCGCGTCCGCCCTTCAGGTCATCGAACCATTTGATTGGCCACAATTCATAAGAAGCCGCGGCTTTCCTGATTTGCCCCTTGTCGATGGCTCTCGACAAATACGCCTCAAGCGCGTCGCCGATGCTGCCGTAATACCCCTCGTCGGCGAGAACTTCGCGAACTGTTTTTCCTTCCGGCACGCTGATTTTCACCACGGATGGCGCTTCCTTCACCTTTTTTCCAGACGACTTTCCTCCATGCGATGCCAAAATGCTCCTTGTCGACGAGTTCTTGGCAAAATCCAACGGAGTCATGCCGTTTTTGTCGGTTTCATTGACCCTTGCGCCATTTTTCAATAAACATGCAAGCGCTTTTTCCTGCTTGCCATGTGCGGCGTAATGAAGAGAAGTGCCACCGGTTTCATCTTTAGCGTTCACATCGGCTCCATTTTTGATGAGATATTCGATGAGTTCGGGGTTGTCACTATGAATTACGATATGAAGCGGCGTAAAGTCGCCCTTGTCCCGCGCCGTAACCGACGCGCCGTTTTCGATTAAGACTTTTGCGGTGGCCATGTCGCAAACATAATAAAGTGCCGACATGCCATATTTGTCGTCTACTTTCATGCCGGCAAGCTCTTTTCTTACCGACAGGATGGTTTTTATTTTGGCCGCTTCGCCCGATTTTACCAACTCGATAAACTGATCCAAGGTGATTTTTTTGAGTTCTCCCAGTTCGGCGGCAAGTTTTTCCCGTTCAGCCGCCAATCTTTTCTGCTCGGCGGCTAATTTTTCCTGCTCCAATTTTCGGATTTCTTCCCGCTGTTGCCTCAATTGTTCATTTGCAATTCTCTTCTTTTCCTGTTCGGCCTGAAAGATTTCCTTTTTTTCCCGGAACTCTTTGAGTTCCTCAGCCAGCAATGCCTTTTCCTGTTCGTTGAGATCCGCGTCCGTAATGCCGCAACCGCCGAGGGAATGCGTAATTTGTATCCCGCGGTAAGTCACCCCCGTAATCTCAACATTGCGATATTTTCCTGTCTTGCCATCTTTATTCCGCGCATTGACATCAGCGCCAGAGTCGATCAGAAGACGGATAATTTCCGCGTTGCTGGCGCTATGCAACGGCGTATCGCCAGAGTTGTCCCTTTGGGCTGGCTTGGCCCCATTCTGAAGCAATACTTTGGCAATCTCAACATCTTTTGCTTTGTGCAAAGGTGTTGTTCCATACTTTTCCCGTGCATTGACATCAGCTCCCAGACGGATCAGGAGGCGAGCGATCTCTGCGCTGTTAACGTCATGCAACGCCGTCTCATCGTTATCCCCCTTGAGTGTCAGCTTCGCGCCGCTTTCAAGCAATACTCGCGCGATTTCGACATTTTTTGCAAAATGCAAAGGCGGTCGCCCATCTCTATCGCGAGCATTGACATCAGCTCCCCGACGAATCAGAAGACGGGCAGCGTCCGCACTATTGACATCATGCAGCGCAGTTTTGCGTTTTTCGCACCGAAGAGCCGGATCGGCTCCTTTTTCGAGCAATACTTTCACCACTCCAGCATCTTTCGCCAAGTGTAGAGGTGTTTGCTCCTCGTCATTCCGCGCATTAACGTCAACGTTCTTGCCCATTTCGAGCAATGCTTGTGCCACTTCGGCATTTTTCGCAAAATGCAAAGGCGTGTTCCAATCATCATCCCGTGCGTTGGCATCAATTCCCTTGTTGAGCAAAAGTCTGACATCTTCCGCGCTGCCGGCGCTATGCATCTCTGTATTTTCAATTTTCGCCAGATATTGCGTCGCTGTTTGATTAACTCCGGTCATAGGCGTCGACATGAAAATGAACAAAGCAAAGGCAGCCAAAATCAAAACGGCAACGCCCATGCCGATTGCGACTACGGCTTTGATTGACATTTCTTTCTTCGGTTTCGAATTCGGCCGGGAGCCGCCGGGGACGATGATTTCCGTGTTGCAATACGGGCATATAACCTTCTGTCCGCGCCATTCTTCTTCTGCTTGGATTTGGTTGTTGCATTGGGAACAGGAAAAAATGAAGGTTGCCATTTGAATACTCCACTGAGTTATTTTTTATGTCGAATTTTGACGATTTTCTTTTTATGAAGGATTTTAACGAAATGCCAGGATTTTGCGGAACCACGGCAGGACGGTTTCCGTTTGACTTTCGGCGATGATGAACTCCTGACCGATGGGGGCGGACTGGAAATATTCATCTTTGAACGAGTTGGGGTTGTGGTGGGTGATCCCGGCTTTGGTCCTGGCTTTTTGCTGATTTTCATCGAGCCAGAAGAGTTTATGGTAGTCCCAGCAGCTCAGCCGGTTCGTCCCGTTCGGCAGGGTCAGGATCAGCGGAGATGCCCAGTCGGGTTGATTGAGTGTGAAGACACCGTAGCCGGGTTCCCGGTCATTCAATGAAAGCTTTTCCCGGCCGAGGTACAGGGCGTTGTTCGGGTATTTGTCGTAGTACTTCCGGCTATGCGGATGCCAGGTGTAGTCTTTGATCTCGCCTCCGGTGATAATCCGGTCGACTTGAAGATAGCCCCAAATGGCGTGAAATGGTGCGCCTTCAAAGCGCCATGTTCCCCTTTTTTCAACCACCCGCCGAAAGGTGCCGAAAAAGAGGAAAATATCGCCGGATCCGACACCATTGTTCGCGAGATGCGTCTGTGCCCCACCGCATTGGCCGAAGAGCGGCTGCCAGCCGGGCGGAAGCTCTTGATACAGCCCAGGCCGGATATCGGGGTCAAGATGACAGAAGCCAGGCTTCACAGCGAAGCCTCGCAAATCCAAATTCGCGAATGTCCTGCCGGTATCGTCCGGTTCCGGAATCGGCAGGGAAAGCATGGAGCCGTCCGGGAATGCCGGGCTTGGCGTGCCGCCGTAAGTGGAGTCGAATCCTTTTCTGCTCAAGATAAATTTCATGACTGACCTTCCGTGTTGGTTTCCGGCCCGCCATAAAATAAAAAGACGTGCCCCGTGTCGCATGGTTGTCCCTCGGCCTAGCACAGCCGTCAGATGAGCCACACGAACAGGACACGTCAGTATTCGCATACTGCCGTGTGGCTTTCATCTGAATATTTTGGCGTCGAAATGGAAGTGCTAGTTCAGGGACAACGCCGTTCGGTTGTTGGATGATTTTACATGATTCGGTTGACTGTCGGTTTCTCCTTGTACAAGTTGAACTTGTCATAAGTTACCATCAAGTAAAACCGTTGTCAAACCGCCAACCGGTCCGGTGCTCACTTTTTATTGATTTGGCCGCTCCTTTCAAGTCTGTTTGGCAGACTATGCGCCGAAGGAACGGGGTTTCTTACACCGGGAAAGAAGAAAAAGAAGATTTTTTGCAGAAAAATGATCGCTTGGGAAATTACAGCTCGGCGAGCGTCCGTCGCAAAGTTTCGATCTCTCGATCCGTCAGGGGGCGCGGCTGCCGACCGCCAGGCCTTACCTTGACGGCATGAAGATCGCATTCCGTCAGGCGGCGGGTGACCGTGGCCTCATCCGTACCGAAAATCTTTGCTATCGCGCTGCTGGAGTGGCGTCTGACCAGATACTCAAGCCGCTCCATGGTGATCTCCATCACCGGCTGCAATGTTTTCGCTTGCGGTGGCGGTAAAGCCGGACCGGGTAACCGGTATTGTTCTTCCGGAGGGCAACCGGGATCGTGGGGGATGGAGAAAAGTCGAAAATTGCCGATCCGCCAGTAACCGCCGCCGCGCTGAGGATTCGCGCCGAAGCCGAAAGTCCCGCCCAAAAAGAACGATGGCGCATAATGGATCAATTTCCCGTCGACGTAAACCCGGAACAGGCTTTCAGTCTGAAGCATCTCGACTTTAGCCACTTTTTTCGTATCTTCCGGTTGTCCGCCGAGCGGCATGAAAACAATCGCCTCTCCCATCTCCGGCCGGTAAGTCAGCGGGGAAACGGCAAGCTTGCCTTCCCCGTTCCGGGAAAGCGTCCATTGGTAAGCGGCACGCTCCCGGCCCTGACGGTCCAACGCGGCAACCTGCAAAACAACTTCGCCGCCCAGGTCGGAAACATCAATATCAAAGCGAATGAGATAAGGTGACGGCAACAGCTGTTTTAACCGCGCCATTCCTCGTGAGCCAACGATCAAAGTATGGTCAAAAATGGTAAAGTTGTAGGCGTCTGCCATGTCCCACGCCTGATCGGAAGCAAATTGATCGGCAAAAACCGATTGCAACCGGCGCGGAGCGCCATCCAACTGACGCGGAATGAATTTGCCGTGGTGAAGCACATCCTCGTCATCGGGAACGTACAGCACCCCATCGCCATAAGCAATGATGTCAAGTTGGCTTCGTTGGGCAATGGTGCCAAATTCCAAAAGAGGCTCCGGTTCATTTCCATTCGGAGTTGCGTTTTCAGTGTCCTCCGAAGGCCATTGGTTTGGAATAGTTGGTTCCTTGCTACGGGCTGGCGGAACCGGGACGGATTCCGGTTTGGGCCCCAGCAGCGGCCATAGCAACGCAAGCCCGGTAAAAATTAATAGAAGAGCTCCGGCGTAGTAACGACAACGGAAGGCCATCGAAAGCAAATGCTTTTTTGAAGACATGCCGTCGGTCAGCGCCAGTCGGAACTCTTCCGTGTCCCGGAAGCGGTGGAAACGGTCCTGGGCGCAGGCGGCCAGAATCACCTGATTCAATCGGCGGGATTCCCGGTCTCCGATCAGGTCCCGGGGAAACGACGGAAAGAGGTCGACGCGATTCCCGGTCAGGCAGCAATATAGCACCTTGCCAAGCGCGTAGAGATCATCGGCATGGCCTTTGCCGGTAGACCCGGAGCGTAACCGCTCCGGTGGAATGAAGCCCAAAGTCCCGCCCATCGTCAGAGTCTGCGAAACCGAACGGACCAGACCGATGTCGGATAATTTCGGGATGCCGTTAACGTAGAGGATGTTTTCCGGCTTGAGGTCGCGGTGAGCCAGCCGGGCGGCGTGAAGCGTTTTAAGGCCATCCAGCAGCATCCGCCCCAGTTCCACGGTCTCGTCGGGCGCAAGGCATTTGCGCCGCTTCAGGACCTCGGCCAGGGTCGCGGGGATATAGCTCTCCTCGTCGCCGAGGTTGTCGGCGAGTTCCATCGTATAGTAAAGCGAGCCATCCGTTTCGCCGACGTGAAAAATCCGGATCAGGTGCGGTGAATCGCCGATTTTGACGTAATGGGTCAGCCCAGCGAACTCTTTTTCGACTTGTTCCGAGCGGTGGATGATTTTAAGCGCGACCAGTTGCCCGGAACGGCTCCGGGCTATCCAGACCTCACCGTAAGCTCCATGGCCGCATTTCTGTAAAAGCTCGTAATCGGGAATCTGCACGTCTATACCGTCGAGTGGCGTTCGGGCGTTTCGTGAAAGGTCTCGCAGAGCCGGGAAAAGGAGGTTCTATTTTCCGGAATATCCAGTATTTTTATTGATCCTTTCACATCCCGGAGCAGGAGTTCATCGATTTCCAGCCGGGCGAGACGTGCCCGGCAACGGTTGCATTTCACCAAGTGCCAGCGGCAGAGCAATCGGGCAAACAGCGGTAGATTCCCGCTCCGGTACCGATCCAGTTCCGGCAATGAATAATGTTTCATCGTTCACCTCTCCCCAATTCTTCGACGATCTTCCGCAGTTTATTCAACGCCCGGCTCTTCGCCACATAGACCGAGCCGACCGAAATATTCAGGAATCGGGCCACCTTCTCCGGCGCTTCCTCCTTCAAGGCGTAAAGCTCGAAGGCCTGAAAGGTGGTGAGCTCAATTTGCGTCCGCAGGATTGCCAATGCCTGATTCAGAAGGTGTGCCTGCCACTCTTCCAGCCACTTTTCATCCTCCCCCTCGTCCGGGTATTCCTCGATTTGGACGCACTCCCGGCTACGGCGCTTGCGGATCAGGTCAATGGCGTTATGTGAAATAACCCGCCGCAGATAATCCCGGAAACGCCCTTTCGCAGGATCGTACCGGAAACGTTTCCCGGCCTTGAAGATGTCGAGCAAAACCATCTGGCACAGGTCTTCCAATTCGGCCGAAAACAACCGATAGTCGTTGCCGCGCAGAATGATCAACGGGCGATAGGTTTCGTAAAACTCAAACCAGGAAACCTCGTCGCCCTGCTGGATCGCTTCCAACAAAGATTTTTGGGTCGTGTAGCCCATCTTTACCCCGTTTTTATCAGACCATGCGCGGTCGGGACGGCAATTCTTACACAAGCTCTCGAATTATCCGTCGGAACGGTCGTAATTGCGGTAGCTGATGGCTTCGAAAAGGTGCTCTTCCCGAAGCTCCGCGGAGCTGGCGAGGTCGGCGATGGTACGGGCGACCTTCAAAATACGGTCGTAGGCGCGGGGGCTGAGCTTGAAGCGGGTGATGGCTTGCCGCAACAGCAATTGACTCGCCGGGGTGATCCGGCAATGCTGCTGAAGGTCCCGGCTGGTCATGTGGGCATTAGCGTGAAAATTCCGCCCCCGGAAGCGTTCCGCTTGGATCTTTCGGGCTGCAATCACCCGCTCCCGGATCGTTACCGAGGATTCCCCGTCGGGGGCTTTCAGCAATTCGTCCTGAGTCAATTGACGGACTTCGACATGAAGGTCAATCCGGTCGAGCAAGGGGCCGGAAATCTTCTTTTGATAACGCTGTTTTTCGATGATTTTACAGGTACAACCGAGTTCGACGGCCCCCCGCCCGCAGGGACAGGGGTTCATGGCGGCAATCAGGATGAATTTTGCCGGAAAGACGCAATTCCCGTTGGCCCGTGAAATCGAAATGGAACCGGCTTCCAACGGTTGTCGAAGAACTTCAAGCACGTTACGCTTGAACTCCGGAAACTCGTCAAGGAACAACACACCGTTATGCGCCTTGCTGATGTCGCCCGGCCTCGGGTCCTTGCCGCCTCCGATCAAGCCGACGTCGCTCGCGGTATGATGAGGAGCGACGAAGGGGCGGCGATTGACCAATGGCTTGCCAGGCTCCAACAGTCCAAGCACGCTGTGAATGCGGCTGGTCTCCAAAGTCTCTTCCAGCGTCATCGGCGGAAGGATGCTCGGCAAGCAGCTCGCGGTTAAGGATTTGCCGGTTCCAGGCGGACCTAAGAGCAAAAGATTATGTCCTCCCGCCGCGACAATCTCCATGGCGCGTTTGACCTGAATCTGTCCTTTAACGTCGCTGAAGTCCGGCAAGTGCACATCATCCGGCGTGTCATCCACGATTTGGGTTTGGTAGGGCAACGGGGGCTTGCCTTGAAAATAGTCCACCGCGTCCTGCAACACATGGATCGGAAAAACCGGTATGCGCCCAGCGGCCAAGGCGGCTTCCGGGGCATTGGCGGCGGGAACCAGCAAGGCTTCAATCTGTTTTTCTTCCCGCATCCGCAAGGCGATGGGGAGAACGCCGCGAACCGGACGCACCGTGCTGTTCAAAGCCAATTCTCCCACCACCGCAGTGGCGGCAAGCTTTTGGCGGTCGATGGTTCCCGAAGCCGCCAACATGACCAAAGCAATCGGCAAGTCGAATGCCGCCCCCTCTTTCTTCAGGTCGGCCGGAGCCAGGTTGATGACCGTCGTCCCCTGCGGATGCGGATAACCGGAGCTCTGCAACGCCGAACGGACGCGGTCGCGGCTTTCCTTCACCGCCGCGTCCGGCAATCCGACGATCGACACCAGCGACTGCGCACCCTTGGAGGCGTTGATTTCCACCTCCACCGGGAACGCATCGATGCCGACCACTGCGGCAGAATAGGTTTTAGCCAGCATAGAGCTCCAATTTGATTAATATTAATTCAATAATATAGCGTCGATTAAATCTTTCATCAACTACAAATCCGCCATTTTTTCCTTGGCGGCGACGGCCCGCTTGGAATTCGGACTCTTTTTTATCATATAAGCTCCGGCGGTCGGATTCGTCCCGATGGTGACAATCCGCATGGTACTGTCGTGATAGATTTCCATGATATGCGCCTTGTTGTTTTTGACCTGAAGCGACCAGTCCGGCAATACACGGGCGCTGCTGCTCGGAATCCGTTCCAGCTTCAACTTTTTACCGTTTCGAAATTCGATTTCAAGGTAATAGGCGAACAGATTAATTCTTTCAATCGTGCCTTGAACGTATTTTTTATACAGGTGCTTGTCGATCCGCTTCAACCTGAGCAAATACAGCAGAACGGATATTTTTTCCTCTTCCTCCGTCCGGTCGACCGAAGCTTGACTGCGAAGGTCGATGAGTTGCTGCGAAATCTTCGCCAACTCGGTTCGGGAATCCGCCGCCATGGCGGCGAATTGAGCATTGTCGATTGCCCCCCTGAAGAGCATATTGCTCAGCTCTTTTTCATGCTCCTGCCGCTTTTGCTTCAGGGTTTCGAGTTCCTGAATCTTTTCCTGAATATTCCGGGCCAGCATTAACTGCTTCCGGTCATTTATCAGCGGCAGGGCAACCAACGGCATAAGAGATTCGAACATGCCAAGATTTTGAAACTTCTTGGGCGTATAAACGGATTTCAGTTCAACTTCGGTTACAGCTTTTCTCTTTGTCGGCTCGGCATTGGCAAAGGTATTTTTGTAATATTGATACCGGGTGCGGGCTTTGCCGCAATTATGACGGTTGTCATGACTCAAGACGTTGCGAATGCAGGCAAAGGAATGTAAGCGATGATTTTCTTTGGATGCCGGAAATGGATCGGTGGAGGCGATTTGCATTCTTCCGCCACAATACCCGCAATAACAGAGACCGGAAAAAGCGTAAATCTCCTTCCGGTCACGATTGATCACCCGCTTGTTCCTGACCCGCTCCTGCATCTGTCGGAACTCCGCCAAGGTGATGATCGGGATGTCTTTGAAACAGATCGACGGAATCAGCTCACCCGTCGAATTATACTGATAACCCGCGTATTCGGGACGGCGGTAGATGTCCTGAATAAACTTATAGCTCAACTTTGCATACCCGAACTCCTCGCTGAGCATCCGGCAGATTTGTTGATAAGGCAGATATTGCAGTCCCAGTTCATAGGCCCGGCGAATGATTGCGGCCTCCTCCGGAACGAGCTCATAGGTCTGATACTTGACGAACCGGTACCCGCGTAAGTTCGACCCGGTAGCCCGGTAGCCTTCATCCTTGCGCTTGCGCAGGGCCTCAATGCTTTTGGCCCGCTGAATTTCAATTTGATTGGCGTTGATTTGAGATATGATGGTCGTAACCAGATTGTCGGTGAATGACGAAAGGTTGATCTTACCGTCTTTCACGCAATGGATTTTGATCCCGCCCGATTTGAACTGCTGGACAATGTGGCTTTCGAGGTAGCTTGAAGGCAAGGGACGCATCAATCGGGTGAAATCGTCAAGCAGAAGATATTCCGCGTCTTTCAGGACTCCCAAGGCCTCGGCAAGTCCTTGGCGGTAACGCTGGCTTTTGTCATAGGTGCTCCTGACCCACCGCTTATATTCCTCGTCGACGGCGGCAAGCGCAGTCGCTTCGGGAGTGTCCGGATAGGTTTTCCCGGAAATGTTGAGGTCCTGATAGGTACCGATGATTTCAAGGTCCATCTCAACGGCGAGCTTCCGGCAATTGACGATCTGCTGCTCCACACTCGCGGCATCGGTTTCATCTCCGGACGACTGACGGGCGTAAATGACGGCTTTCATGTTCTGCTGCTTCCTTCGGCTGTTTTTCATTCAACAACTCCATTTAGCAACATATACTTAAACACCGGGTGCCCGGAGGGCCGACGAGGAGCACGTTGTGCCCGCCCGCGGCGGCGATTTCGAGCGCGCGTTTGGCGTTGAGCTGGCCCTTGACTTCGGAGAAGTCGGGGCCGTCTTCTTCGACGGCGTATTCGGCGGGCGCGGCGTTGCACGGCGTGCCCCGGTTGTCGTTGACCAGCGCCAGCGCGTCGAGCAAGTGGCCGACGGGGTAGACGATCGGGCGGCCCGCCGCGAGCGCCGCTTCTTCGGCGTTGGCACGCGGGACCGCGATGACTTTGATCCGGGGATCGGAGGCCAGCTTCGCAGCAATCGGCAGCGCGCCCCGGATCGGGCGGATTTCGCCGTTGAGCGCGAGTTCGCCCAGGAACGCGGTAACGCCGAGGTTGTCGCGGTTGGCCGCGCCGTTGGCGCCAAGGATCGCCATCGCCACGCCGAGGTCAAAGGCGGCCCCCTCCTTGCGGATGTCGGCGGGCGCGAGATTGACCACGGTGGAGCCCCGGGGATAGCTCAGGCCGGAGCTCAGCATCGCCGACTTGACCCGGTCGCGGCTCTCCTTGATCGCCGCGTCGGGAAGACCCACGATCGAAACCGGAGCCTCCATCGCGCCGTTGCCGCCGCGTCCGTTGATGCTGACTTCGATTTCGACGCAATAAGCGTCGATCCCGATCACCGCGGCGGCGAAAGTTTTGGAAAGCATACCGTCCTCCCGGATGAATCGGTTCCGAATTCAAATTCTTCCGGCGCGAAACCGGCGATTTCAAGTCTCTTCAAGAGATACGGCGGCGCGGAGCAGGGCGTAACGCGTTCGACGTACAATTTTTCGGCGGCGGAGTCGAAGGCGGTCACCCGGCGGCGCGGAATACAGTGCAATTCAAGTTCAAAATCCCGCTCGTAAAGCTCCCAGCCCCCCCCGATGCAGTCGAAGGTGCCGAGCGTGTCCCCCGTCGCCAGGGGCTGTCTCGCGCGGTCGAGCCGGATGCGGAGCGAGCCTTCCAGTTTCACGAATTTGCTGTAATCACGGCGGAACTGCTTCAAACGCTTCGGCCACTCGCGCCGGGCGTGCGCCGCCCCGTAGCGGAGGAGTTCATCGGCGAAGGCCGCATCGAATTCGCAACGCCCGACCAGCCGGGCGAAAGCCTCGTCGTCGAGGTACTCGCGGACCTCGCGGAGAATCCGCCCCATTTTGCGCCGGTGAAAGCCCGGGCGGCGGCGGACGCCGTAGACGTCGACCAGCGCGAATTCATTGCGTTCCGGGGCGTAAAGGACGTTGCCGTTGTGGAAATCAGGATGGAGAAAGCCGGAATCGAGCATTTTGCGGATAAAACCGCACCAGGAGTCGAGGAACGCTTCGGGATCGCGGCCTCCAAGGCCGAATTCGCGTTCGAAGTAATCGTTGACCGAAAGCGCCCCCGGGAATTCTCGGCTGATCAGCATCGAACAGGTCATCGATTGGCCGAAGCCGACCGCATCAACCACCGGAACTCCGGCTTTTTTCAAAGCAAGAGCGCTATGGAATTCACTTCGCGCGCGCGGGAAAAGCACCGCGCGCCAGAAGCTGACGGGGTTGCCGGTTTCGGGCATTTCGAGCTTGAAATAGAAGCCGTCGCGGCGGAACACCGCCCGCACCGGATTGGCTTTGACTTGCTCGGTCGATTCGTCATGCTGTTCCGGCCTCGGCCCGAGACGGTTCCAGTCTTCGAGTTCGAGAAAATGCCAGAGCCAATTTGCCGACCGCACCCGGATCATTGCCCCTCCTCCCCGTCCGGCACGAAGCCGAGCAGGAATTCGGTGCCGCCGAAATCGCGGACCACCTGGTCGCGGAGCTTCGACGCTTCCAGAAACGGCCCGAGCGCCCCCCGTTCATCGGGAATTTCCCAGACCAGGAGCGCTCCCGCGCCTTCGGAGAGAAAGCGTTCGTCCGCCATCAGCGCGCGAAAAAAATCCGCCGATTCGTCATAGGGCGGATCGGCGAAAATGAGGTCGGGATGAAGTCCCCGCCAGTGTCGGCAGTCACGGGCGTCGCCGTTGACGACGCGGACGACCGCATGGGCTCCCGCTTTGGCGACGGCGGCGGCGTTTTTCTCGATCAAAGCGGCGTGGCGGCGGTCCCGTTCGACCAGCGTCGCTTCGGCCGCGCCGCGGCTGACGGCCTCGAGCCCGAGCGCGCCGGAACCGGCGCAGAGATCGAGCACGGCCAGGCCGTCAAAATCGCCGAGGCTGTCGAAAAGCGCCTTGCGGGAACGCCCGGCGGTCGGCCGGACGGCCAGACTCCGCGGCGTCTCGAGGTTGATTCCGCGAGCAACTCCGGCGATGATCCGCATCCCTTACTCCCACTCGATGGTTCCCGGCGGCTT
>JAVBUI010000290.1:0-17217 GCA_031555495.1 Victivallaceae bacterium
CATCCCGGGCGATCACGATCCCCGAAAGCAGGCCGGCCCGGAGGATTCGCTGGTGATCTCCTTCCAGCTGCGCCCCGACGCCCCGGGCTACCGGTTCGAAATCTTCTATTCCGGTGCCGAAAACTTGAAAGATCCCATGACAAAGGCTACAGTAGAGTGACCGGTAATATCCGGCTTCAAAAAACGGAATCTGCAACAGGAGGGAAACATGGCGATCACGAAACTGTACAATCAGGACGGCGACGAAAAAGCAGCCAAGATTCAGGAATCCTTGAAGAAGAGCTTCGGCGGCAAGCTCCCGGAAGTCTTCCAGGCCATGGGCCGGAACGGCGATTTCCTCGAAGCGATGCTGGCGCTCTCCAAGGCCGCCGGCAAGGGACTTGAGCCCAAGACCAAGGAACTCATCGCCATCGCGGTCAGCGCCGTCAACGGCTGCGACTACTGCGTCTCCGCCCACAGCGCGGCGGCCCGCGGCATCGGCGTCACCGACGATGAAATCACCGCCGCCATCGAAATCGCGGCCCAGATGAGCGCCTTCAACAACTTCAATAAAGCGCTCGGGCTGAACCTCGATTTGAAGTAAGAATCGTTCATGCCGACCGACCATGGCAAACCGGCCGTCGACTGGAGCGGCCTCGTCTACCGGGGAGTGGAATCCGACGAACTGGATTACAAAGCCCCGCTGAACTGGACGAAAATGTCCCGGGCGGCCCGGGCGAAGATCGCCCGCCACTGTCTGGCGCTGGCCAACACCAAGGGCGGTTATCTGGTCATCGGGGTCGGCGAGGATGATTCCGGCCACCCGTCCGTTTACATGGGACTCAACCGGGAAGAGGCCCACTCCTTCGATCCGTCGAAGGTGGGCCCCTTTATCAACCAGCACGTCGAGCCGCCGATCGACTTCACCATCGAGCGGCCGCTGGTCGACGGCAAACGCTACGCGATTTTCGTCATCCGTCCGTTTACGACGGTTCCGCACGTCTGCGCCAACGGGGTCGAGGGAGAGCTCCAGCAAGGGGTGTTTTACATCCGCACCAGCGACGCGGCCAGCCGCCCGGCGGTCCGGGCGAGCGAGCTTCACATGCTGATCCAGCGCGCGCTCCGCAACCAGCGCGAAGTGCTCGGCCGGATGCTGCGCGGCATCCTCTACGAAAACCGCGACGCGACCGACCGTTCGGGAGCGCATTTCGAAGACGAACTCGCCAATATCCGGCACTACTTCAACCACCGCCGCCCCGGCCGCGGCGACGTCGTCCTCTGCGAATTCGCGGTGATTCCCGGCGTTTACGACGCCGAGCGCTTCGGCTTCAACGCCCTGCGCCGCGCGGCGGACAACAGCCGGACGCTGCGGCCCGACGGTTATCTCTTCGACTCCGGCGAAATGACCGAAACCTACACCACCAACACCGCGCTCCGTTTTTTCCCGGAGAAACAGCAGAAGCTCTTCCAGATCGGCAAAAACGGTCTGTTCGCCTACTTCGAGCAGCTCGCGGCCCCGGGCCGCGAGCTTTCGCTGGCTCACCTGGTGCGCCTCTTCGCCACCCTGACCGACTTCGTCGGCAAGCTCTACACCGAGCTCGGAGTCTACGAGGAGACGCTCGAACTGACGCTGACGCTCGGCAACACCTCCGAGCTGAAACTGATCGCCGATGCCCCTCCTCCGTCGCGCCGCGCGGCGGCGACGGCGGTGCTCCCCTCCGGCGTCTGCCGGATCGACGACATCAAGATCAAACTCCGCCGCAGCGCCGCCGACCTCGCCAGCGGCCGCGACGCCCACGCGGCGCGATTGATCCACGAAACCGGCGAACGCTTCAACCTCCCGGAGGAATGCTACCGCAATCTCCTCCCGATGATAAAATCCTACTTAGACAAAAGATAACCCGGAGATTCACAATGAAAAAAGTCCTTTTTGCCCTCACCGCCGCATGTTGCCTCGCCGGAGCCGGCTGCAAGACCGCCGATGTGGAAACCAAACCCGCTTCGGAAGCGAAGAAACTGGCCCTCGCCGAACGGGCGATCGGGGCCGACATCATCGAAGCTTTCCGCCAGGATTCCTACGAAAAGCTGCAGCCCTATCTGTCGCCGGAAATCAAGGACCAGTTCAGTGAAACCCAGTTCGCCGACAAAACCGCCGAAATCCGCCGCGGGCTCGGCGAAATCAGCGAATATCATTACCTGACCGCGCTCGAAGCCCCCGTCTTCAAGTCACAGATCTGGAAAGTCACCTTTGTCCGCAAAAACCGGGACGGAAGCGAGGTCACCCAGCAAGTGCTGTTCCGGTTGGTCACAGGCGAGCTCGACGGCAAGCCGGTGACCGTCGGTTTCTGGTTCATTTGAGCCTTTCCCGGCAATAATCGCTGGCTTTCCGCCGTTTATTGACCAGAACCTTTACCATCTTGCATTTGGTTACAGCCAGTGTTAACTTTGGGATGCGCTTGCGAGCGGGGACGCTACTTGAGTAGCTACCCCCTGTTGCATGCGCGGCCCAAAGTCAACAGTGGCGTAACCGCTTTGCGGCGTGACGATTGTCGCGACCGGCAGACTTTTTTCCGCGGGTAGCTGCCTCGGCAGCCCCCCGCAGAAAAAAGTCCCCCGGTCATCGACAATCGTCTACGCCAAATGCAAGATGGTAAAGGTTCTGGTCAATAAGTTGTATACACGTTCGCGTTTCTTTGAGAGGAGTCACGATTATGCCGTCTACTGATTTACTGTTCGTCATCGACTGGAGAGTCGTCAACCTTACCGATCCGCGCTACGACGGGAAAGCCTACGGCAACGTCGTGCTCGCCAAGACCGGTTCGATTTCGCTCACCCTCAAAGGCCAGGGCGACGCCGTCGCCGCGCTTGCAATCCTGGAAGGCGGCAGAAGCGTCACCGTCAACAACGCGATTTCGATCACCGCCGACAGCAGCCGGACTTACGCGCTCAGCTTCGCGGCGGAAGACGGCACGCTCTTCGACGGCACCGTCAACTTCGGCTCGACCCGCGCCGCGATCACGGCCCGCGCCAACGCCGTCGGGACCGACAGCGCCGCGGCGACCGGCATCCGCGGCGCGAACCTGACATTCGCCAACCGCAATGAACTGTCGAACCTGACCGGCAATTTCACCGTGGCGGCGACCTCCGCCGGCGCGGCGGCGACCGCCGCCGCCATCAGCGCGGGACAGATCCTCACCATTTACACCGGCCTCGGCACAAGTTTCTCCGTCACCGCCACGGCGGGCAAGGGAGCGGGCAACAACTTTGCCACCTCCGCCGCCCTCGCCGCCGGGGAAATCCGCCTCAAAAACGTGCTTCAGAGCGCAATTTTCACCATCAACGCCACCGGAGGCAAAGAGGGCACCGGATCGAAGGCTTCCGTCCGCGCCATCGACTCGACGCTCGCCGATATCGAAATCGCCGAAACGCTCGCCGGCAGCTTCAACCTCAACGCCCGCGGCGGCACCGGCGGCAACGCGGGGGCGGAAGGCCGAGCAATCGATTCGGCACGCGACCTTGCCATCGGCGCCGTCGCCAATACGTTGCGGATCACCGTCAACGCCACCGGAGGCACCGGCAGCGAAAGCGGAAGCTCCGCCTCGGCCATGACCGCCGGAGGGGCGATCGCGATCGGCAACGCGCTTTACACCTTCTGGACCATCAACGCGACGGGCGGCAAAGGCGGCGACGCCGGAGCTTCGACAACGGCGATGGACGCGGCCTCGATCGCCGTCGAAGGACGGGTTTCGGGAACACTCTACAGCACCGCGCGAGGCGGGAGCAACGCCGACAGCGCCGATGCCGAAGCCGCTGGATTCCGGGCGGCGGGAGGGAGCGCCGCATTCGGCGGCACCGACCGCAATTTCCGGATGACACTCCAGGCCTCCGGCGGAACCGCTGCGCAGTCGGCCGAGGCGGCAGTCACCGGGATCGAGGCCGACGCAATCACCTTCACCGGCGACGCTCTCGGCAATTACACGCTCAACGCCACCGGAGGCACCGCCGCGCAGGCCAACGCCGTCACCACCGGCTGGCGAGGCGCTTCCATCGCCGTCGGCGGCGGACTCGGAGGAGCCTGGACCATCAACGCGACGGGCGGCAGAGGCGGCGACGCCGGAGCTTCGACGGCGGCGATGGACGCGGCCTCGATCACCGTCGAAGGATGGGTTTCGGGGACACTCTACAGTACCGCGCGCGGCGGAAGCAACGCCGACAACGCCGATGCGGAAGCCGCCGGATTCCGGGCAACGGGAGGGAGCGCCGCGTTCGGCGGCACCGACCGCAATTTCCGGATGACGCTTCAAGCCTTCGGCGGAACCGCCTCGCAGTCAGCCGAGGCGGCAGTCACCGGGATCGAGGCCGACGCAATCACCTTCACCGGCGACGCTCTCGGCAATTACACGCTCAACGCCACCGGAGGCACCGCCGCGCAGGCCAACGCCTTGAGCACCGGCTGGAGCGGCGGAGACATCACCGTCGGCGGCGAACTCGGAGGCAGCTGGACGCTCAACGCCAACGGCAGCCGGGGAACCGGAAATGCGCTCGGAACCGCCGCCGCAATCGCGGCGTCGAATTCGGTTTCGCTCGGCAAACTCACCGCCAACGTGACCGTCAACGCGCGCGGCGGGAGCAATGCGGCCAAGTCCGACGCATCGGCCCAGGGCATCGCCTCGGAGGGCTCGATTTCGATCCTTGGAAATCTATCCGGCAACTGGTATTTAAACGCCACCGGCGGGCAGAACAACGCCTCGACCGGCACTTCGGCGACCGCGTACGCCGCCGGGTTCTCGGCGGCGACCAATATCTCCATTGCCGGGACTTTCGCCGGGAACTTCAACCTCAACGTCCGCGGCGGCAGCCGGGGCGACGGCGGGGCCGAGGGCTATGCCCTCCAGGCCGGAGGAGTCGTCACGCTCGGCGACTTCGTCAACGGCGCGCGTTTTTACCTCAATGTGAACGGCGGGACCAATGGCACGAAACTTTCGGCTCGGGCCATCGCGCTCAACGCCGGAGCCGTGAAGACCGGCGCGTTCCTCGGAACCCACACCGTCAACGCCGTCGCGGGCACCCCCCTCGCGGGCGGAACCGAAGCGACCGCCTTCGCGGCGCTGCTTTACGCCACCGGCCCCGAAGAAACCGTGATCGGCAAACTCTCCGGCTCCCACACGGTCACCGCGCGCGGCGGAGCCAACGGCTCCGACAACCGGGCGCAGGCCTTCGGCCTCGCCGCCGGAGCCGCCCTCACGCTCGCCTCCATCGACAAAGCGTTCCGAAGCACCGTCAACGCCACCGGAGGCAACAACGGCGTGACCTCTGCTGCCCAAAGCGTCATTTTCTCCGGCGGTTCATTCGCCGTCACCGGGGAATTCGCCGGAACCTACAATGTCAACGCCACCGGCGGCCAGACGCAGACGGGAGCGGCGGGAAGTTCAAGCGCCGCGTCGGGCTGCGTAGCTTATACGGCCAATTCCGGCCTTTTCATCGGTTCCTTCGGCCAGACCGCCTTAACCGTCACCGTCAGAGGCGGCTCCAATGCGATCAACAACGATGCTGCGGCCTACGGTTTTTATGCGGAGGAGGTACTGGGGGCCGGAGCAATCCTGAACAACTTCCGGCTGACCGTCAACGCCACCGGAGGCAACGGGTCCAAAGTCGCCACCGCGTCGTCACAGGAGGTCAGCGCAAACGCCACCGCCCGCGCCTTTGCCACCGAAACCAGCGATCTTTCGCTCACCGGCGGCTTCGCCGGAATCATTACCGTCAACGCCACTGCGGGCACGGTCAACAGCGGCGGAGACACCAGCGCCGTGGCCAGGGCCAACGCCTTTTTTGCCGGAGTCACCCAAAACAGCGGCGGAAGCCTGACGATCGGCGGCGCCATCGCCGGAACCATCACCGTCAACGCCACATCCAACAACGCCTCGACAATTGAAGAGGACAAGGCGCGCGCGGTGGGCTTCGAAGCCGACTCGTCAATCGTAGTCGGCTCCTTCGCCAGCACCTTCCGTTTCACCGCCAGCGCCGTCAGCATCGGCAACGCCGGCGCCCGCGCTTTCCGTAGCGGAGATACACTGACGATCGCACGCCTCGACGGCATCTGGAGCGTCACCGCGCGCGCCGCCGGGACTTACTCGAGCGGCAACGCCGTCACCTACGGCGTTTACAGTTCCCGGGCCGTCACCATCGACTCCATGGCGACGACGCTGCAATTCAATCTGACCGCCACCGGCGGCAACTCGATTTACACCGGCAACGCCTTCACCGAAAGCCGGATCTTCCACAGCGGCTCAAGCGTCACCCTTGCCAACGCCGCCGGTTCGTTTACAATCAACGCGTCCTCAAACAAAGCGATTTACGACAGCTATTCACTCGGTTACTTCATCTACTCAGTCGGCGCTTCGGTCGGCGATTTCGACAGTAAATTCAAGCTGAAAATCACGACCAGGGGCGGCACCAGCTACAACGGTGACGGCTATGCCTCGAGTTACGGCATTTTCGGCGGCACCACCGCCGCCGTTACAGTCGGCGCATTGGCGGGCTCGTTCGACCTTGCCGCCAGCGCCGGGGTCGGCTCCGCCGCCGCGATTTCGTCGACGCCGCAAAAGGTCGGTGCCGGTTCCGCCGCAGCCACCGCAATCGGCATCACCGGCAAAGGCGTCACCCTCGCCGCGATCGAAACCGCGTTCACGATGAAGCTGGTCGCCAAGGCCGGGGTTTCCGCCGTCGGCAACAGGAGCAAAACAGCCAGCGCCGAGAGCCGCGCCATCTACAGCAAGGACGGCGCGCTGGTCATTGCCGGCAAAGTCGGCGGCTCCTACAATCTCTCCGCCTACGGCGGCGTTTCCGCCGCGGGCTCCGCCAATCCGACTGTAATCGAGCCAAGCTACATCGAATACGCCGCCGCCAACGCGACTTCCGACCTCTTCCGGGGAAATTCGGTTACGCTCGGCGTGATGGATTCCGCGCTGAAACTCACCGCGCTCGCCGTCGCCGGAAGCGCCAGCAGTGAAGCTTACACCATAGTCGGCCAGGACGCCGACTCCCAGGCTCACGCCAGCGCCGCCGCCGCCGCGATCACGGCCGAAGGAGCGCTCGAAATCACCCGGCTCGCCGGGAATTATTCTCTGACGGCAAAAGCCGGAAGCGCCTCCGCGGTCGCCTACTCCCGCTCCGGTACGCCGGATAAGAGCGCCACCGCCTATGCCGAAGCGAACGCGTCCGCCATCGCCGTTTCCGGCGATTCGGTCACGCTTGCCCAAATCGACGCCAAACTCCGCATCGTCGTCTCCGCCGCCGCCGGTTCCGCCTCGAGTTCGGCGGCAATTTTGTCCCCTCTCGAAACCGCCACCGGCGTTGCCACCGCCACCGCGAAAGCCAACGCCTTTGCCTGCGGCATCCAGGCTGCAAGCGGCCCCATCAGCATCAAAAGCAACCTCTTCGGCGGCCTCATCGCCGCCACCGCCACCGGCGGCAAAGCCTCCGCCAAGGATGGAACAGAGGCCACGGGCACGAGCTACGGTTTATACAGCGCCGGGGGGATTTACGGCGAAGACGCAAGTCACGCGCTGGTGGTTACGGGCGTCATCGCCTCCGCCGCAAGCACTTCGGCTTTCGCCATTTACGGAAACGGCATCAACATCACGGTCAACGGCGCGCTTTATGCCGGGAGCCACACCAACGCCGCCACTGTCGCCGACGCACTGGCTAAGCTGGTCGGCACCGGCCGCAGCGCAGCGCAGTACCTCGCCGACGCGCTGAAGCTCAACGGCAATGCCTACGCGGTCAAGGGCGGCGCGGCGGACGACATTGTCGCCTTTGGCTCCGGCTCGATTTCGATCGGCAACATCGACCTCGGCGGCGGCAGCAACACGCTCTCGCTGACCCACCAGAGCCAGATTTACGGCGACATCCTCTCGAGCGACGGGGGAGTGCTTGAAATCATCATCAACATCGGCGGCGAAAGCTCCGCCAATCCGATCATCACGGTCGGCAGCGACGCGGGCAAAACGCTCGGCAGCGCATCGGTTTCGATCCTGATCGACGCGGCCGTGCTGGGGAGCTACACGCTGGTCAAAAACGGCGGTGATTTCTCCGGCAACACCTTCACCGTAAACGGAATCAGCCTTACCGTCGGCAGTGAAATCCGCCTCGCCAACGGCACCTACGTTTCCCTTCACATCGACAGCAAAAATCAGCTGATCTTCACCGCCTCGGTCGGCCACAATCCGTATACAGTCAACAACAGTCAGGTTTACGGCGCCCCCGCGGGCGATCCTGACGCGCGCGCCCTCCAGGGCGGCGCAGGCGACGACCTCCACCTCGTCCGGAACACCCTCGACACCATCGCCGAAGCCTCCGGCGGCGGCACCGACACCGCGGTTTCCGGCGTGAGCTATGAGCTCGGAGAAAATGTCGAAAACCTCTTCCTCCACGGCAAGGGCGACCTCGACGCGACCGGCAACGCCGGAAACAACCGGATCGCCGGGAATTCGGGCAACAACATCCTCGACGGCGGCGGCGGCGACGACACCTTCATCTTCAGCGAAAACTGGGGCCACGACCTCGTCCGCAACGACGGCGGCACCATCGAGCTCCTTTTCACCGACGGTATCCGCGCCGACGACCTCAATCTCGAATATTTCGACAACGACCTCAGGGTCACCCATAAACTGACCGGAGACACCATCTGGATCGAAAACGGGATTGACGCCGCGATCCGTTTCGGCAACGATCTATATTACGACAACTACCTCCTGCGCGACGAGCTCGGCTGCTTCGCCACCCTCGAATCGCTGAGCGAGCAAAACAGCACCAAAAACGCCATGCTGGCATGAGGAGGGAGTTTTAGATGGACACATTCGCCCACGCCGCGCTGAGCGCCGCCGTCTTCAGCCGTTCGGGCCTGCGGCGGCTGTGGACAGCCCCCGAAAAACCCCCGCTCCGCGACTGGACACTGTGGGCGGCGATGGGCTTCGGCACGCTGCCGGACCTGTCGAGTTTCGGCGCGTATCTGATCCAGCGGGTCGTCACCGGCGATTTTTCCACAGGAAAACCGGAGCTGGAAACCATTCCCGCTTACGTTTTCACGAATTACAATGCGAGCCACAGTTTATTGGTCGCGCTGGCGGTGGGAGTCGTTCTTTTTTTCGCCTGCCGACAGGCCGTACTGCCGTTTTTGGCCTGGCCGCTGCATATCCTCTGTGATATTCCGATGCATGGGCGAAGCTACTTCGCCACGCCGGTTTTCTGGCCGCTCTCCGATTGGCGGTTCGACGGCTGGAGCTTCGCCGCCTACCCATCGATGGTGCTCGGCTACTGGCTGGTGATCGCCGCGCTGATCGCGGTGGTTTGCCGTTTCGGCAAAAAGGTCCCCCTTACAACTTGACATTCCAGTGGTTGCGGTAAAAGCCGTCCTCGAGCCGGTCGAGGTCGTCAGCCAGCACGAACATGCCGTTGCTGCGGAGCTTGCGTCCCGATTCGCGGATGCGGTGAAAGGCCCGGCGCATTGAGTTGTCAGCCGGATAATGGCTCCAGTCTTCGTCCTCGTCGCGCCCGAAAATAAAGAACAATCCGTCGCGCCCGCTCGAGAGATAAGCCGGTGTGAGGTAGAGCATCCGCATGAATTTGGTCAAATTCGAATCTGGAAGCTCCCGCTCCCAGTCAGGATTGAGAATCCAGGAACCGCAGACGAAAAGGCGAATGTCGCGGTGGAAATAACGCCGGAAAAATGTTTTCGCCTCTTTCAGCGACTCCAGCGCCAGCTCCGGGGTCATGCCCCCCCCGACCGGGATATGCACGCTCGGCACCCACTCCCACGGAGTCACCACCGCCTCCCATTCGTCGAGGTCGAGTTCGACGCGTTTGTCGGAGAGCGCCCGCCCGAGCGGCGAAATCGGCGTGCCGTGGATCCGGCGGTCACGGATTTCGAGCGCAACCTTGACGCCCTCCCCTTCTTTGGCCCGGTAGCCGTCGGCGTCGAGGGTCCAGCCGTCGCCGCAGAGCGCAAGCGCCTGCCCGTCGGCCTTGCGCCGGTAGATCGCGGGGGCCCAGTCGGGGAGCGGGTGAATCAGGTATTCGAAGCGCCCGATCCGGAAAAGACGTCCTTCCATGTAATAACGCATCCAGTGGGTCTGGCCGAGGCTGTGTCCGGGAAGTCCGTCGTGACCGCTCTCAAAAATCCGGATCGTCCCGCCGAGCCAGCGTCCCATTTCGCGAACGTACTCCTGCGGGATGTTGAGTTTTTCGCAAGCTTGTTCCATCCGCGGCAGCCCGCCGAGGGCGACCAGGAACTGGAACAGACCGGCGCGGCTGCCGAACAATTTCTCCGGCAACGGCATTTTGCGGAGATTGCCCGGCGCGGCAAGGAAGAAGCCCCGGAAAAGGAGCCAGGCGTAGAGCATCGCCGCCGGGTCGGCGCGAACCTGCCCCGCGACCTCGAGGAGCTGCGGCAGCAGCGCCGGATCGCCCTGTGAAAAGGGGTAATATTTCTCGATGAATCCGGGCTCGAAAATCGCGGGCATCTCGCCGAACGACGCCGACGCGTCGCGCCAATGGGGTTGCAATATCTCATGCGTTTCCGGCCCGAACCCCAATGCGTCGCAAAAAGCCTTCATTTCCATCGCGGGCCCTCTCTTTTTGTCGATTTTTTCACATTACGATTTGAAAAAACAGCAAACCGGTGTTATTTTTAGCGGTTGACATATTGATTTGCAGTAATATAACCTTTCAATACGGAGTATGCAAAGTGAAAAAGGATATCCATCCGAAGTACGATGAAGCCAAGGTCATCTGCGCCTGCGGCGAAGTTTGGGAAACCAAGTCCACCCGTCCCGAAATCCGGGTCGGCATCTGCGCCAAGTGCCATCCTTTCTTCACCGGCAAGCAGAAATTCGTCGATACCGCGGGCCGGATCGACAAGTTCAACCGCCGCTACAAGAAGGCGTAATCCTTCTTTGCCGATTGGAATCCGCCGGTTCGCACTGGCGGATTTTTTATTGCTATGACACCAGAAGATATTGCCGCGTACATCGCAAAATTGGAAACACGCTTCGCCGAACTGGAAAGCGCGCTCTCCGATCCTGCCGTCTATGCCCGGATGGACGAATGCCGCCGCCTTTCCCAGGAACGGCGCAAGCTGGAGCTCCTGTTCGAAACCTACCGCTCCTGGACCGGGGCGCTCCGGGAAATCGAGGACAATCTCGAACTCCTCTCCGGCGAAGAAGACGCCGAGCTCCGGGAACTCGCCGAAAGCGATCTTGTCTCCCTCCGGGAAAAAGCGGCCGGACTTGAGATGAAGCTCCAGATTTCGCTCCTCCCCCCCGATCCCAACGACGAGCGCAATATCATCGTCGAAATCAAGCCCGCCGCGGGCGGCGACGAAGCGGCGCTTTTCGCCGGGGAACTCTGCCGCGCCTACATGCGCTACGCCGAATCGCGGGGCTGGAAGCTCGAACTCCTCGAGCAGACTCCGAGCGACCTCGGCGGCATCAAAAACGTCTCCTTTTCGCTCAGCGGCGACGAAGTGTATTCGCGTATGAAATACGAAAGCGGCGTCCACCGCGTCCAGCGCGTACCGGAGACCGAAGCCGGAGGCCGGATTCACACCTCGACCGTCACCGTTTCGGTTCTGCCCGAGGCGGGAGAAGTGGAAATCGACATCCGCCCGGAAGATTTGCGGTTCGACGTCTACCGCTCCAGCGGCCCCGGCGGTCAATGCGTCAACACCACCGACTCGGCGGTGCGCGTCACCCACATCCCGACCGGCATCGCCGTTGCCAGCCAGCAGGAAAAGTCGCAGCACCGCAACAAGGAAATCGCGCTCCGCATCCTCTACGCCCGGCTGCTTGAGATCAAACAGCGCGAAGAACAATCGAAATTCGCCGCCGACAAGCGTTCGCAAGTCGGCACCGGCGACCGCAGCGAGCGCATCCGCACCTATAACTTTCCCCAGAGCCGAGTGACCGACCACCGCTTCAGCCTGACCATCCACAGCCTCCCGGCGTTGATGGAGGGTGATTTCGATCCGCTGTTTGAGCAGATCCTCAAGATTGAGTGCGAAGAAAAGCTCGAGTCGCTCCGAAGCGGAGCGTAAAAAAGCAAGCCCCCCCGAACGACGATAGCCAAAGCCGCTGTGCGGCCGGGGAGCCCCCGGACCGGGCGGTCACTTCGCGGCAGTGTTTTCCGCGGCAGGAGTTGCCGGAGCAGACATTGTTTCCGGGGTAATTTCTACCGGGGCATCCGGATCAGAGGAGGGGTCGAACATGGTCGGCCGCTTTTCGTTTTCCTTGCGGATTACTTCGGATTCTTGGTGTAATTTTTCGTACCGGTTCCGTTTGATGAGGAAGAGGGTTTTGGCGATCAGCTCGTAGCGCGCAACCCGGTAACCGGACATATCGACCTGGTTGCCGAAGGAGTCGGTGTAGAGGGCCGAGCCGTCGTTGGCGACTCCGGTCACCCCCTGGGAGGCGGCGTTCTGCCGTGGCGAGGTGGAGGGCTGGATGTAGCTCGAACCGACCGCCGTCCGCTCGTAACTGACGACTTTGATCGCGTTTGCGCCGTAGGCGCGGGCGGTGTCTTCCATTTTTTCGTCGAGTTCGATCGGGGCGTAGCCGTCGGGCGCGGTGAAGATGGCGCGGCCGATCACCTTGTAATCGGAGGCCGGGTAATCGGCGTTCTGGCGGTAAATGATTACCGGCTCATCCTCTTCAATCTCGGGAAACTGCTGCCCGACATAATCCACGCCGACGCAGCCGCTCAAGAGCAGCAACACGGCGCAGGCGCCCGTCCAATATCTTTTCATAATCATCTCCCATCCGCCCGCTGATCGTCAGGCGCGAACCGGACCGTGCCGTCTGCGGCGATCCGGCGCGGCTTACTTCTTCTTTTTCTCGGCTTCCGCGGCGGCCTGTTCTTCTTCGATCTTGGCTTTGAGGATCGTAACCATCGCCGGGGGGAAGGTGCGAACGCAGTTTTCGACCACCGCGCGCTTGATATCGGCGTAAGGCAGCAATCCGACCCGCGCTTCCTGTCCTTCGGCGGTGTGCTTCATGTACGAATTGTAGATGTAGCGGGCGATCCGCTCGTTGGCAAGCGCCGCGTCGGTGTCGCCGTAGACGAGGTAGAAGAGACTGCGGAAAATCATCCCGCTGATCACGTCGTTGGCTTTTTTGACGGTCGCGTCGCGGACGTTTTCGGCCCAGCGTTTCATGACGAAGTCTTCGAGCGTCATGCCGCGCGGTTCGGCGTCGATCTTGCTCAATTCCTTGAAGTACTCGTCGGCCTTCTTGAACTTGCCGTAGTTGAATAGGATCGTAATCGCTTCCTTCATGAAATTGATCTTCGCCGACAGGAAGGTGAACTGCTTGTCGTTCGCCTCGTAGGTTTCGTCGAAGGTCCGCTTGACCGCGTCGGCGAGCTCGAGGTTCGGCACCGAAATCACGCTCTCGAATTTCTTCGGATCGATCATCAGCAGCCGTCCGCTGCGGAACGCTTCGTAAAGCGACTGGGTGATCATGCGCTCGCAGTTGAGATCCCGGTGCCCCGGCGTTTTCTTGAGTCCCATCGTCGCCCAATAGAGCGCCTGCGACTCGGGCACACGCCAGTCGAGCACGCCGTACTTCCGGTCGATTTCCAGCATCACCCGCGGATCGAGCTTGAATTTGTCGCGCAGATACGCGGCGCGGAAATAATCGCCAAGCTGTTTCGCCAACGCCTCATCGTTGAGTTTGGCGGCGAATTTGGCGGGCAGTTCGGCGTCGTTGTCCTTGAACGCCTGGTAAAGTTCGGCGTAATCCTTGTATCCGCCGGCCTCGAAGGCCTCAAGATAGCGTTTGTTTTCGCCGTATTTCGCCAGGAATTCGCGTTCGTCTGCGGGAGCGGCGGCCATGCCCTCCAAATCGGGCTTGCCGCCCAGCACGGAGGTCATTTCGATCGCCACTTGATTCTTGTAATACAAGTTGGCGTCATCGAGGATATTGCCGAGCTTATGCTGATAAATCCAGCCGAGCTCCTTGTAGAGCACCGGATCTTCCGGGTTGTAGACCAGCGCGCGGTCGCGCAGGAGCTTGATCCCTTCATTGACCCAGCGCCAGCGGTCGGCGAAATCGGAACAGGTGACCGAGATGTTGTACGCCATGTTCCAGGCAAGATACGCGGTCGCTCCGGAGAAAGTCGGCTGCAGGTCAGTGATCCAGCGGGCAAGCTGGACCATTTCAAAGTAGTTTCCTTTTTCCTGAAGCCCGCCGGCGCGGAACCAGAGCAAGTCCGCGATCAAACCGCGGAAACTTCCCAACGCAACCGTGGTGAAAGCCACCAGGGGCGGCGCGTTCTGGATCTGTCCGGTGAAGCGCAAATGGTGGTCCTTGATCAGGCCGTCGAGCTGTTTTTCGGTTCGCGAGATGCCGAAAATGAGCGTCAACGTCACGACCGTCAGGATAAAATACATCAACAATGTTTTGAATCGGTTCATTTGCGTATGATCAATCCCATTTCACGGCGACGATAGAGGAAAATACCAAAGGCGAACAGCGGCAGCGCCCGGCAGATCAGATAGGCCAGAACCAGCCTTCCGATCATGCCGAATTCAACCAGCTCCCCATTGGCCACCAGACCGGTGACTTCAAAGCGCTGAAGCGGAATAATCACCCAGAGCAGCACCTTGCCGACATAATAACCGATATAATCCGCCGTCCCCCCGAAGTAGCTTGTTTCCGCCATGTATGAGGCGAAACTGCCGAAGAGCAAATAGGAGATCACGACGAAAATCGCCGTCGGCATAGTCAGGAACCCCGCCGCCGAACAGGCCAGGCCGGTCAGGATCAAGAGTTCGAGCAGCACAACCAGAACCGCGCGGGCGTAGTTCGCCGCAAAACCGGTTTCCTTGATCAGGACTTTCGGCCCGTCGCTGAATTGCAGATACTGTTTCCCGTTCGCGGGGTCGTAGTTGGTGTAGGCGATGGTCAGCG
Organism: Victivallaceae bacterium; assembly: GCA_031555495.1. Lineage (GTDB taxonomy): Bacteria > Verrucomicrobiota > Lentisphaeria > Victivallales > Victivallaceae > JAVBUI01. The sequence continues at coordinate 14,943 of JAVBUI010000290.1, forward strand.
AGCCATCCGGCGCGACCACGCCCCACTCGCCCTGGAACACCTTTTCGTGAAAGGTTCCGCTCTTCATCTGTTCCGGCATTTCGCTCAACGGGAACATCATGACTTCATAGGCTTCGCGTTTGGCCTGTTCGAAAACATTGCCGCCCTTGTCTTCAATGATGCGCGGCTTGCCGACGAACCACAGGCCCCGGGTCATACGCTGCCCTTCAGTGGCGACTTTGCCGACGTAGATCCGGTAACGCATGTACATCGGCCGCTTGTCGTCGACGGGAAGGTTGGCATAGGTCCACTGGGCGCTCTGCCCCGCCGGAAGTTCCGACATACGGGCGATGATTTCACGCCGGGTGTCGGCGAGCATTTTTTCGTACCCCTGGGGGGAAGTATCGACCGTTTTACCCTGCGCTTCGAGCTCCCTGACCTTCTGGCCGAGGACTTCACGCGCGATCTCGGTGATGTCCGGCCGCTCCGGCATGAAAACCCGGCGGCCGACCATCACTTCGTTTTCGATCCTCGCCCGGTCTTCCTTGGAGAAATCCTGCTGATAGAATTTGCCGACGATGATGAAATAAATCGCCGCCGTCGACAGCGTCAGCAGAACCAGGTTGATCAGCATGATGCCGGAAAATTTCCCGAGCCAGATGGTGACCCGGGAAACCGGCTTGGTAATGACCATGTGAAGCTGATAGGAGTCGATGTCCTGGGTCATCGCACTGCATCCGAGCCAGATCGAGGAGAGCGACAGCACCAGCATCACCGCCGACAGACTGTACAACAGTGAAATCTGGATGAAACCCGTCGCCGTCCCGTCGCCCGAAAGCGTGGTCGGAATCAAGGTCACGCACAACAGCAGAATCCCCAGCAGCAACTGGAAAATATGCGAGCGGATCGCCGTCCGCAGCGTGAGATGAACTATGGCGCAAAATGCTTTCAATTGCATCCTCCCGACTATTTGCGGCCGCTCAGGAGATCATTGAGCTTCTCGTTGGCCTCGTCAAGCGATTTCGCCTCTTCGGCGCTCGGCTCCGGAGCCGGTTCCGGCTCTTTGGCGGTTTCGCCGGTGAGGTCCTGAAGTTTTTCTTCGACCGCGCCGTTTTCGGGAGCGGCGGGAACTTTTTCCGCGAAAACCGGCTCCGCCGGAGCGGTTTCGGCCAGGAGGGAACTCAGTACCACAGACGACTTGTCAGCACCGGGGACAAGGTAATCGGCGATCCGTCCGCCGCCGATCACGCCGGCGGTTTCGACGCTCTCGGCCTTGGCCTGGCTGACGACGTCGAGGAAGAACTCTTCGAGCGAACGGCGCGGATGGTCGATCCTGAATTCTTCGCCGTCGAGGCTGTGACGGAGGAGTTCGACCAGTTTCTTCATGGTTTCCGGCGGCAGCGCCGGGGTCACGATTCGGCTTTCGTCGCTGACAGTAAGCAGGTCGTTCAGTGTGCCGGTGGCCCGGACCCGGCCGCCATAGAGGATGATGACCCGGTCGCAGACGTCTTCGATGTCGCTCAGGAGGTGGCTGGTGATGACCACGGTTTTGCCGCGCTTCTTGAGGGTCAGGATCAGGTCCTTGACCTCCTTGCAGCCGAGCGGGTCGAGCCCTGAGGTCGGTTCGTCGAGGATCAGAAAGGCGGGGTCGTTGATCATCGCCTGGGCGAGACCGATCCGGCGCGCCATCCCCTTGGAAAATTCGCCGACCCGGCGGCGGCGGGCGTGAGCCATGCCGACCATTTCCAGCAGCTGATCGATCCGGCGCACGCGCTCGGCACGAGAGAGATTGAAGAGCGAACCGAAGAAATCGAGCGTTTCCTCGGCGGTCAGGTATTTGTAAAGATAGGAATCTTCGGGCAGGTAGCCGATTTCCCGTTTGGTTTCAACCGCGCGGGGCGAACGCCCCAGCACCGAAAGCGCTCCGCCGGTGGGGTAGAGCAGACCCAGAATCATTTTGACCGTGGTCGATTTCCCGGAACCATTGGGCCCGAGGAGGCCGACGACTTCTCCTTCGCGGATTTCGAAGTCGACGTCATTGACCGCCTTGGCCTTGGGGCGGCCCCAGAAATCACGGAAGACTTTGGTGAGTCCCACCGCGCTGACCACCGGCTGTGCTTTTGTATCCGCCATAGCGTGAAAATTCCTTCCTGACGGGCTTATTCAGCTCCGCCCTTATCTTCGAGCGTCAATTCTTCACCGGTACGAACCAGACGGGCGCTGTTGAAAATAATGATCAGCGTGCTTCCGGTATGCAGCACCGCCGCCCAGATCGGGGTCATCCAGCCGAAAACCG
>JAVBUI010000390.1:0-4304 GCA_031555495.1 Victivallaceae bacterium
CTCCGCTGTCGACGCGAGCTGCGAAAGCACCGAACGGAGCACGTCGTAGGTGAACGGCAACGCGTCCTGCGGCGCGGTGTTCTTCAAAATGAAGTTCGCTGCCTTGCCGGCGAAAATGAAATTGTTCTTGCGGTCGGCCAACGCGGCGAAATCAGTCGCGACTTCCGCCGAACGGAGGGTGCCCAGTTCACTTCGATTTGAAACATCGAACTCGATTTCAAGCTCCCGGTAAAGGTCGGCCACCGGCATCTGGGTCCCCCCGATCTTCTGCGCTCCGTGGGCGACCAGGTCAAGCTTACCGTAATCCGAGCTCAAGCCGGAAAGCAGCAGCGCCGACTCCTGGTAGGGCCGCTTCGAGAGCACGATGTAACGGGTGTTGGCCATCCGATCGCTCCGGGTTATTGCAGTTTGCGGCGCAGGAGATCCTGAACCATCTGCGGATTGGCTTTGCCGCGGCTCAATTTCATGACCTGGCCGACGAGGAATTGCAGGATTTTATCGTTCCCGGCGCGGAATTGTTCCACTTGGGCGGGGTTTGCGGCGATGGCCTGGTCGACGAATTCGGCGATCGCGCCTTCGTCGCTGACCTGGACCAGGCCGCGTTCCTCGACGATCGCTTTGGCATTTTTGCCGCTCGCGAACATTTCGGCAAAGACTTCCTTGGCGATTTTGCCGTTGATGGTGCCCGCGTCGATCAAATTGACCAGTTCGGCGAGTCCCTCGGGGGTGACCGGCGAGGCGGCGAGCTCGGTTTTGCTCTCGCCCAGGACGCGCAGCAGTTCGGAGATGATCCAGTTGGCGACCAGCTTCGGTGCTTTGGCGGTGCGGGCGGCGGCTTCGAAATAGTTCGCCAGCGCGCGGTCCTGGGTCAGGACTTCCGCGTCGTAGGGCGTCAGGCCGTATTCGGCGGCGAGGCGCAGGCGCTTCGCTTCGGGGAGCTCGGGGAGCTGGGACCGGATCGCTTCGATTTCGGCCTTGGTGAATTCAATTTTCAGCAAATCGGGGTCCGGGAAATAGCGGTAGTCGTGCGCCTGTTCCTTGGAACGCATGAAGTAGCTCTCGCCTGCTTCGTCGTCCCAGCCGCGGGTCTCCTGCTTGAGCGGACGGCCCGCGTCCAGTTCGACGGCCTGCCGCCAGCGTTCGTACTCGATGGCGCGGTGGACGGCGCGGAAGCTGTTGAGATTCTTGAGCTCGATCCGGGTGCCGAAGGGCTCGGTGCCGACGGGACGCAGCGAAATATTGACGTCGCAGCGCATCTGGCCCTTTTCCATATCGCAGTCGCTGATTTCGCCGTATTGCATGATCTCCTTGATCGAGGTCAAATAGGCGTAGGCTTCGTCGGCGGAACGCATGTCGGGGTCGCTTACGGTCTCCATCAGCGGGACCCCGGCGCGGTTGAAGTCGATGCCGGAGCCCGAAGCGTAGTGGTTGAGGCGGGCGGGGTCTTCTTCGAGGTGGATGCGGGTCACGCCGATCCATTTCTCGGGGAGATCGTTGCCGGAGAAGCCTTTGCCGCCGCCAATCCGGACTTTGCCGCGTTCGCAGAACGGCATGTCGTATTGCGAAATCTGGTAATTCTTGGCGTTGTCGGGATAGAAGTAGCTTTTGCGGTCGAATTTGCTGACTTCGGCGATATCGCAGTTGAGCAGCAGACCTGCCCGGATCGTCCGCAGGATCGCTTCGTGGTTCGGCACCGGCAGCGTTCCGGGGTAGCCCATGCAGACCGGGCAGGTCAGCGTATTGGGCTCTTCGCCGAAGCGGTTCGGACAGGAGCAGAACATTTTGCTCTCCGTCCGGATTTGGATATGGACCTCAAGCCCGATGACAGCTTCGTATTTCATGGCAAACGCAAGACCTCCATAAAAAAATTCATTATTGGCACCTAATCTAATCCATGATTCAGTTGATTTCCAGTCCATGGATCAGAAAATCGCTGAAAAAGGGCAGCGCCGCCACCCCGGTTGAGGCGACGGCGCTGTTTTCTGTCAGGTTAAAGTTTGAACGCCGAGAACTCGCCGCGGTCGGTGCCGACCGTGACGAGGTTGCCCGAGACGGCGATTGTGCTTGGCGTGCCGTCGAGCTTGGCCTGAGCAACGATTTTGCCCGAGCCGTCGATGACCGCGAGCATTCCGGCGCAACCGGCGGCGAGGTGGGAGCCGGAGGCGGTATCGACCGTCGCGAGCACGGTCGGGGCGGCGGGGAGCTTGGTCATGAACCGGGTGCGGAGCCCGGCGTCGAAGGCGATGACCGCGTTGCGGTAGTAGGCGATCACGATCTCCTGTTTGCCGTCGCCGTCGAGGTCGGCGACTGTGAGGGCGCGGGTGTTCCGGCTCGAGAGGCCGGGGAGACCGTAACGTTGCCCCGCCGCGACCTTGCCGGGGCCGAGTTCGGCTTCGGCAAGTGCTTTGCCGCCGCGGTCCCACAGCACCAGGCGGTTCTGGGAACCATCGAAGGAGCCGATCTGGCGGATGGGGCCGTCTTTTTCGAGTTGTGCCGGAATGGTCTCGCCGCGCCCGATCGAGCTGAAGCCGAAGGAACCCATGTCGGTGCCGTCAAAGGTCGCCATCGGTCTTCGCTGTTGCTCGAGCTTGTCTTTGGCTCCATAGGTGATGACGAAGCTCTCGGGGTGGCCGCCCATCATCCGGGCGCAGAGGACTTCCGCAACTTTGCCCTCGGCGGCGGGGAGAAACGCGAGCTCGGTCACCGCGCCCCAGGTCTGCCAGAAACGGCCTTGGAGCTTTCCTTCGGCGTCGAGGACTTCGACCGTCCCGGCGCTCCCGGCGAAGAGCAGTTCTTCACCCGGTTTGAGCTCGACCGTAAGGAGCGAGAAGACGCCGGGGAGGGCGGTTTTGAACCAATAGTATTTGGCGCTGTCGATCAGCTCCTGCGCCATTACCGAGGTGAATTCCCATTTCTTCTCGCCTTTGAGGGTGTAGGCGATGATTTTCTCGTTTTTGCAGCCGAGGATGAGGAGTCCGGGCTTGGCCCAGTAGGTCAATGAGCCGATCACGTCGGGGGCGGCGAAGCTGTCGAGCTTGCGGCCAGCGGCGTCGAAGAGCTCGACCGATTTCCCGGCGGCGACGGCGAAGAGCTGCTTGCCCGCGTCATCGATGGCGACCGTGAGTCCGGCGGGGCCGGGGAGTTTGGCGCTCCAGACGGAGTTGAGCGCCGGGGCCTCGATTTTGGCGGCGGGCGGAAGCTCTTTGGCTCCTATGATCGCGTCGATTTCGGCGGCCAGCTCTTTTTCCGGCATGAAGCGGAAATTTTTCACCGTGCTGACGAGGTTTTTGCCGTTTGTGTCGACAATGTCCAATTTCCCGGTGGCGGGATCGTATTCGAAGGCCTTCGCGCCCGGCGAGGTGAAGAGGCCGGGAACTTTATCTACGTTGAAGCCGGAGAGTTTGTCCGTTTCGACCAGCAGCAGTCCGGAGTGATATGGCAACAGCAGCGCCGGGGCGGGGAGCCGGAGCGCGATTTTGGCATCGCGTTCGGCCGCGAGCGGCGCTTCGGCGGCGTCGCCGGGGCGGAGCAAGGTGGCGAAGGTGAAGGGCTTTCCCGCCTTGCCGGGGGCTTCGACGATGAAACGCATCGCTTTGCCTGAGGAGCCGATGTTGGCGCTGACTTCAGTGAAGGAGGGCGGCGCGGCATACGAGGTGCCGAGCCGGACGCCTGTGGCCGACTGGCGGTGGTCGGAGCTCACGCCGGAGACGCCGAGGATCGAAACCAGGCCTGAGGTTGTTCCCTCGGGGACGGTCAGCTCTTCGATTTCGATGGTGTGTTTTCCTGCCTTGTAATCGCGCGTGCCGAGCTTGGCTTCCTGGATTTCGTAGCCGGGGGTGAGGTGGTTGAGTTCGGGAACTTCGACTTTGCCGTCGACCGAAATCTTGAGTTTGCCCCGCAGCGCATTGTGGCCGACGAGGAAGAGCTTGAGTGTGACCTTGTCGTCTTTCGCAAGCGTGAAGGGGATGACGATCTTGTCCCCCTTTTTCAGCCCCGGGAAACCGGCGCAGCCGAGGAAACCCGAGAAATATTTGCCGCTGTGGTCGACCGTTTCAAGCAGCGCCGCGCTGTCGATGCTGACCGGTACCGTCGCCGAACGGGCCGGGATCCGGCTGCGGCCTTCAATGAAGAAGTCGGTGCCGCCGACGATGCGGGCGCTTCCTCCGGCGGGGGCTTCCCAGAGGTTCTCGATCAGGCTCGCGCTGTTGTCGCTCCGGGGGGCGACGGTGTCGACCGCGAGCAGGAACTTGCCGTCGCGGAGGATCAGGAGGCGCGACCAGTCGTGGTCGTTGAAGTCCGGGATT
>JAVBUI010000308.1:0-5110 GCA_031555495.1 Victivallaceae bacterium
CGCTTCTCCGCAAATTTTTCGCTCTCTTTTTTGCGAATTCGGGATTGAAAAATCCACGATGCGGCAATATTGTCAATAAATATGCGTTTCCTATTCAGGAACTCCAACATGTAATTTCGGGTTTTTATATGCGCAAAGTCAGAAAGTATCTCATCCTCTTCGTCCTCGCCGCCGCCGCGGCCTACGGAATCTTTTATTTCTACCAGAAGCGGGAAGCCGAAAAAAACAAGCTTCCCGAGTATCGTGTCGAACTCCTCAAAAACGGCAACATCGTCGAATCGATCAGCGCCACCGGGACCATCGAGCCCGAAGAGCTCGTCGACGTCGGCGCCCAGGTCGGGGGGATGATCGCGACTTTCGGCCGCGACAAGAAAGGCAAGGAGATCGATTACGGCTCGGAAGTCAAGGCCGGAGACGTCCTTGCTCAGATCGACGATTCACTCTACACCGCCACCTTGCGCCAGGCCGAGGCCCAGGTACAGCAGGCCAACGCCAACCTCCTGAGCGCCAAAGCGCAACTGCTCCAGCAGAAGGCCCGTTATGAGCTTGCCGTCAACAACTTCGAGCGCGCCAAGGCGCTCCGTCCCAACAAGGTCATCACCCAGACCGAATACGACACCGCCGAATCCGACCTCGCCGTCACCGCCGCCAACGTCGCCGCCGCCGAAGCCTCGATCGAACAGTGCAAAGCCTCGATCGCCAGCGCCGAAGCCGGACGCGACAGCGCCAAGCGGAACCTCGGCTACTGTACCATCAAGTCGCCGGTCGACGGGGTCATCATCGACCGCCGGGTCAATATCGGCCAGACCGTCGTTTCGAGCATGAGCGCCCCGAGCCTCTTCCTGATCGCCAAGGATTTGCGCAAGATGCAGATCTGGGTTTCGGTCAACGAGGCCGACATCGGCAGCATCGCGGTCGGGCAGAAGGCGTGGTTCTCGGTCGACGCCTTCCCGGGGCGCCGCTTCCACGGCAAAGTCATCAAAATCCGCCTCAACGCCTCAATGTCGCAGAACGTCGTCACCTACATCGTCGAAGTCGAAACCGACAACTCCGACGGCAAGCTTCTCCCGTACCTCACCGCCGGGGTCAACTTCATCATCGACGAACGGCGCGACGTGATCCGGATTCCCGCCGCCGCGCTCCGTTTCACGCCGGCCGGAGCGCAGGTTCCGGCGGACCAGAAAGAGCTTCTCGTTGCCTCGCGCACCGGCCGCCGGGGCGGCGGGGAGCGCAACAAGGGCGTGGTCTGGATGCTCAAAAACGGCAAAGTCCACGGCATTCCGGTCACCACCGGCCTCGCCGACGGCGTTTATACCGAGCTCGTTTCCGGCGATCTTCCCGAAAACGCCGCGGTCATCACCGGCATCCAGACCGGCAAGGTCGTTGCCAAAGAACCCGGTTCCGGCGAATCGCAGACCACCAATCCCTTCCTGCCCAAGGCGCAGGTCCGCACCAGGAGATAACCGCCATGGAACTCATTGAACTTCATGACGTCAGCAAGACCTATTTCCTCGGTGAAATCGACGTTCCGGTGCTGAAAAACGTTTCGTTGACCATCCGCCGCGGCGAATACGTCGCCCTGATGGGCGCTTCCGGCTCCGGTAAGAGCACCTTGATGAATATCCTCGGCTGCCTCGACCGCCAAACTTCCGGGGATTATTTCCTCGACGGCGAAGAGGTCGGCCGCCTCTCCGGCGACCGCCGGGCGATGGTTCGCAACCGCCGGATCGGCTTCGTCTTCCAGAGCTTCAACCTCCTGCCGAGGACCAGCGCGCTCGACAATGTGATCATGCCGCTTTCGTACACCGCGGGCAACCTTTCGCGGCGCGAATGCCGCGAGCGCGGCGTCGAAATGCTCGAAAAAGTCGGCCTCGCCGACCGCATGCACCACCATCCGTCACAGCTCTCCGGCGGCCAGCAGCAGCGCGTGGCGATCGCCCGCGCGCTGGTCAACCACCCCCCGGTGCTCTTCGCCGACGAGCCGACCGGGAACCTCGACTCCAAAACCAGCGTCGACGTCCTCAAGATGTTCCGCGACCTCAATGAAAAGGACGGCATCACCGTCATCATCGTCACCCACGCCTCCGATGTCGCCAAAAACGCCGACCGGGTGATCCGGATTCACGACGGACGAATCGCCGACGGGATTTTCGAGGGAGGCGAATGAGATGAGGCTAAGCTCCATCATCCTGGTCGCCTGCCGCGCTTTGCTGCGGAACCCGACCCGGGCGCTTCTGACCATGCTCGGCATCATCATCGGGATCGCCGCGGTGATCACCATGATGGAAATCGGCGCCGGTTCGGCGGCCGCGATGCGCAAAACCGTCGAGGATATGGGCGCAAGCAACATCCTCATCATGCCCGGCGCCGCCCGTACCGGCGCGGTCAACCTTGGTTCGGGCTCCGGCATGTCGCTTACGCCGCAGGACTGCGAAATCCTGATCCGGCGCTGCGATCATTTGAGCAATGCCGCGCCGATCGTCTCAACCCGCAGCCAGGTCATTTACGGCAACAAAAACTGGACGCCGCAGCAGATGACCGGGACTTCCCCGGCGTACCTTGAGATCCGCAAATGGCCGCTTGCCGAAGGAGAATTTTTCTCGGAAGAAGACATTCAAGGCTCGTCTACGGTTTGCGTACTGGGGGCGACTATCGTGCGTGAACTCTTTGAGGGGCGTTCGCCGATCGGGCAGACCATCCGGGTAAAGGACGTCAGCTTCAAGGTGATCGGGGTGCTCGCCACCAAGGGGGCCAATATGATGGGCTTCGACCAGGACGATGTTCTGCTTGCACCCTGGACGACGATGCGCCAGCGGGTCGCGGGTTCGCGCACCTCGTCGGGCGGTTCCTCGACCACGGACATTACCACGAGCACTGTTTATCCGGGGGGCTCGGTGAGTCTCTATCCGGCGGTCAACTCCATTCAGCGCACCAATGCGCGTTTGAGCCCGCGCTTCGTTTACGTCGACCAGATCCTCGCCGACTCGATTTCGCCGGAAGAGACCGACAAGGCGATGGCGGAAATCACCGAGGTGCTCCGGGAACGCCACAAGCTCCGTCCTGGCGAACCGGACGACTTCCGGATGCGCAATTCGGCGGAAATCCTTAAAATGCTTTCGAGCACCGGGACTTTGATGGCCAATCTCCTGCTGGGGGTGGCCCTGATTTCGCTGGTGGTCGGCGGTGTCGGGATCATGAATATCATGATGGTTTCGGTCACCGAGCGGACCCGCGAAATCGGTCTCCGCATGGCGGTCGGGGCGCGGGCCCGCGACATCCTCAAGCAATTCCTGGTCGAGGCGGTGGTACTGTGTCTTGCCGGGGGGGCGATCGGCATCGTTCTCGGCCACGGCGCCGCGCTGCTGGTCGAATCCCAGCTCCACTGGCCGATCCAGGCTTCCCCGGCGGCGGTGATCGCCGCGGTCGCGGTGTCGGCGGGCGTCGGCATCGTCTTCGGCTTCTATCCCGCGTGGAAAGCCTCGCGTCTCGACCCGATCGAAGCATTGCGTTACGAATAACAAATGCGTCCAAATTTAGTGCTTGTACTTTCCTTTTCTCCATTTTGGTGTTATATTACCAGTTTAAAGTAATACAGACGTAAAAGACCGTTATGGAGATATTTTTATGGACGAGATGATTCGCGCCTACGAGCCCGCCGAGGTCGAGGCCAAGTGGTATCCGATCTGGGAAAACAGCAACTGCTTTCACGGTGATCCCGCTTCGCCGAAGAAGGCCTACTCGATCGTCATTCCGCCGCCCAACGTGACCGGCATCCTGACTTTGGGCCATGTGCTCAACAACACCTTGCAGGACATTCTCGCCCGTTATCACCGGATGCTGGGCGAGGAGGTTTCGTGGTTTCCCGGCACCGACCACGCCGGGATCGCCACCGAGAGCCGGGTCGAGAAATTCCTGCGGACCGAAGAGAATACCGGCCGTGAGGAGCTCGGGCGCGAGGAGTTCATCAACCGGGTCTGGCAGTGGAAGGAACAGTACGGCGGCACCATCATCCGCCAGCTCCGCAAGCTCGGTTGCTCCTGCGACTGGGAGCGCGAGCGCTTCACCATGGACGACGGCTTGAGCGACGCGGTCAAAAAGGTCTTCGTCGAGCTCTACAAAAAAGGCTACATCTACCGTGGCCAGCGGATGATCAACTGGTGCCCGGTCGCCAAGAGCGCGCTCTCCGACGAAGAGGTGATCTACAAGGATGAAAACGGTAAATTCTACCATTTCCGTTATCCCCTGACCGATGGCTCGGGCTATCTCGTCGTCGCCACTACCCGGCCCGAAACGATGTTCGGCGACACCGCCGTCGCGGTCAACCCCGCTGATGAACGTTACAAACACCTGGTCGGCAAAACCGTGCTGCTGCCCCTCGCCAACCGCGAAATTCCGATCATCGCCGACGAGCACGCCGATCCCGCCAAGGGAACCGGGTGTGTTAAGATCACTCCGGCCCACGACCCCAACGACTTCCAGGTCGGGATGCGGCACGGCCTGGAAGTGGTCAATATCATGAATCCGGACGCCTCGCTCAACACCCGCGTTCCCGCCGAATTCGCCGGCCTTGAGCGCTTCGCCGCGCGCAAAAAGTGCGTCGAGGCGATGGAGGCGCTCGGCCTGGTCGAGAAAATCGAGGACATCCGCCACGCGGTCGGCTACTCCGAACGGGGCGACGTGCCGATCGAGACCTTGGTTTCCTTCCAGTGGTTCTGCAACATGAAGGAGCTCGCCAAGCCCGCGATCGAGGCGGTTTCGTCGGGCAAGATCAAGTTTTATCCCGAACGCTGGGCCAAGACCTATTTTCACTGGATGGAGAACATTCAGGACTGGTGCATTTCGCGCCAGATCTGGTGGGGCCACCGGATTCCCGCCTGGTACAACGATGAAACCGGCGAAGTCTACGTCGGCGAAGAGGCTCCGGCCATGCCCGGCAAATGGCGGCAGGAGGAAGACGTCCTCGATACCTGGTTCAGCTCCTGGCTCTGGCCCTTCTCGGTGATGGGCTGGCCCGGAAAAACGCCGGAACTCGCCAAATTCTATCCCACCGGCGACCTCGTCACCGGGCCCGACATCATTTTCTTCTGGGTGGCCCGCATGATTATGGCGG
>JAVBUI010000139.1:0-2935 GCA_031555495.1 Victivallaceae bacterium
TTTTCTCCATCTTCCGAGACCGCTCGCGCTTCCCGATTTCAGCGAAAATCAGGGGTCTTGCGCTCTACGACCCGGAGCCGACGATCCGCTTGGTTCGCGGCCTCGCCGAGCTCGGCGCGCGCGCCGTCACCATTCATGGGAGGGTCAAAGAAGCGATCTATTCCGGCCCGGTTCACTATCAGCTGATCCGCGAAGCCGCCGCGGCCGTCCCCGGCTTGCAGGTCATCGGCAACGGCGGGATCATGGACCGCGCCTCCGCCGAAACGATGCGCCGGGAATCGGGATGCGGCGCAATCATGCTTGCGCGGGGCGCAATGGGCAACCCGTGGCTTTTCCGCGAAATCGCCGAAGGAGACGACTTCCAGCCTCCCTCCGTCGCGGAGCTTTGCACCGAGGTCGAGCGCCACGTTTCCGAAATGATTTTCCTCTACGGCGAAGAATCGGCGATGCGCATGGCCCGCAAAATCGTCCACGACTACTTCCGGGGCCGCGGCTTCAACGGCGTCTTTCGTTCGGGAGCGTCGCATCTTGCGGCGTTCGACGACCTCCTCCGTTTCCTTGCCGCCGCCCCCGCCGCTTTCGCCGAAAAAACAAATGCGCAGCGGTTGCTGCGCATTTGATGCTTTCGACTGTAACAGCTGTTACTTCTTCTTTTTCTTCTGGCCGCTGACGAAGTATTCGACCAGCTTGGGATCGAGCTTCGGAATCGCCTGCGGTTTGCAGCCGCCGCGCATCGATTTGTGGCCGAGGACGCCGGTCGCAACCGAGTTGCGCGCGGCGATCGGGTTGGCGTTGGTCTTGGCGCCGCTGCGGATGAAATCGAGGAAGTTGGCGACCGTGGCGGGGTCGGAGCCGCCGTGCGAGCCGGAGGCCTCCTTGAGCGCGTGAACGATGTCCGGCGTTTTGCGCGGGCCGCGCTGGGTCCAGACGTGGACTTCGCACTGGCCGTAGTCACCGATGTTTTCGATCCGCCCCTTGGTGCCGATGAAGGTGTAGTTGCGCTCGGCGTCGGGGGTGTAATGGCACTGCATGTAACTCGCCTGGGCGCCGTTTTCGAGCTGCATCATGATCATGGCGTGGTCCTCGACGTCGATTTCAGGCGAGAAACCGGTCTGCTCGAGGGGCGGCCACTGCTCGTTGTTGAAGGCGGCGCAGCCGGGGACGGCCGGTTTGCGGCGTTCGCATTTGTCATAGACCGAGAGCATTCCCATCCCGACCACCTGCCTGGTATAGCTTCCCATCAGATAATGCATCACGTCGATGTCGTGCGCGCCTTTCTGGAGCAGCAGACCGGTGGTGTTTTTCTGCTCCGAGTGCCAGTCGCGGAAATAGGCGTCGCCGCCGTAGTTGATGAAGTGGCGGCACCAGCCCGCCTTGATTTCGCCGATCAGCCCGGAGTCGATGATCTCCTTCATCTTGAGCACCACCGGGAAATAACGCATGTTGTGGCCGACAAAGAGCTTCGAGCCGGTCTTCATCGCGGTCGCGAGGATCCGGTCGCAGCCCTCGATGGTGATCGCCATCGGCTTTTCGAGGAAGACCGCCTTGCCCGCTTCGAGGGCGGCGACGGCCATTTCCTCATGGAGATAATCGGGGGTGGAAATGCAGACCACGTCGATGTCTTTTCGTTTCAGCACTTCCCGGTAGTCACTGGTCACATCGGCATGGGGAAACTCTTTCAAAAACGCTTCGTTGGCGGCCGGATTGATGTCGGCTCCCATCACGATTTCGAAGCCTTTTTCCGGCTGGTGGGCCTGGTAACAGTTGCGTCCGCGTCCTCCCGTGGCGATCAAACCGACTTTGAACGTTTTCATCCCGATTTTCTCCTTGATTTTGTTGGATTTAAGATATAATGTAATAAATCAACTGCAAAGATCAAGATGAAAATGCCATTTTTTACTCAAAAAACGATGCGGAAAAGAAAACAAAGGATGTGTAAAATTGATTTCTGAGCGTAGCGAAAAATTTCCATTCGAATTGCTGAACGCCTTTCGCGCGGACGCCGACTTCCGCACTCCGGTGATCGAACGCAGCGATTACGGGGTTTGCACGGTCGAATACATCGTCTCCGGCGGCGGCAGCCTTGAGACCAACGGCGAAAGCTTCGCGCCGAAAAAGGATGGTGTTTACTTTCTTCACAAGCACAGTTTTCACCGTTACTGGCCGGATCGCGAGGACCCGTGGCATAAGCTTTGCTTCGTTGTCGACGGCGGGCTGATGGAGTATTTATTTGCGGTGTACGGCGTCGATCGGATTCAGTCGCTCGACAACGCGCCGCAGCTCCGGAGTTTTTTCGAGGCGATGCTTCAGCTGGGGCACTCCGGGACGGGGCGGAACCGGCGGGCGGCGGTGATTTTTCACCAGTTCGTCGAAGCCTGCGCCGCACTGGGTTTCGCGCCCGAAGAGCCGGTGCATCCGGAGATGGAGGAGCTCAGGAAAGCCATCGACCGTTCAGTCGAAAAAAAATTTGTGCTTGCCGCTTATGCGGCGCAGCATAAACTCTCCGAGGCTCACCTGATCCGTTGTTTCCGCGCGGCTTTCGGCAGGACGCCGTGCGATTATCTGATCGCCAAGCGGATCGAGGCGGGGGAGCGGATGTTGAAATACACGCATTTGTCGGTGAAGGAGATTGCGGGCAACCTTGCTTTTTCGGATCAATATTATTTTTCCAATTCATTCCGGAAGCGGACCGGCGTTTCACCGAGTGAATACCGGAAATTATATGGAAAATAGGGTGCGGAGAAATGTTTTTCACAAAAAGAATGAATTTTCCGATAAAAGATTTGACTTTTGCATCGATTTGTCATAAAATATAGGCAAAGGTTGATCGCCATATCTTATACACTGCTCCCGGGTGAGGGACTCCTCACGTTCAACCCGTAGGAAATCGAATGTGGTTGCGCTCTGCGCGTTATCGCCGGTTTCCGTCGGGATG
>JAVBUI010000298.1:0-6059 GCA_031555495.1 Victivallaceae bacterium
GCGCCAGGGCCTCACGGCCCTGGACCCGTCGCTCCGCGCTGGTGCGCTCCGCTCCTTACCTGGTCTGCGGCACGCACTACTGCCTGATCGCGATCTGCATCCGGTAGCGGCGACCGAGAAACGCGGCCAACGCCGCTTCGGCCGCCAGCCGCGGCTCAAAATACCGCGTCAGAAAAATATCCAGCGAAACCGCCTTCGCCTCCGGATCGACCAGGCCGTTGATAAAACCGTCTTCAAGATCCACCCGGAAACTCCGCGCCCCGCCGGTCAGCTTGCCGTTACGGCAGCTCCCCGTAATCACCGAGCCGAACATCTCCACAAAACGGCGCGCAAAGTCACATCCGGTACAGTCGTCCAGATTGGAAGCACAGTCGTAAAGATCGATCGCACACGAAATCGCACGCGCATGAGTCTGCTCGAAACGAGCCTTCCACGACAAAGCATAACGCGTCACCGGATCCTCGCAGACATTGACGAAACGCTCAACCCCGAGATTGTTGACGATGCCGCGGTTCATCACACTCGAAACGATCGAGTCCTTCGACTCCAGCCCGTCGCGGATCGATTTGACCGCAACCTCGAAGTCGATGGTTTCACCGCAAGTAAAAATATCCACCGCCGCATAATCGTGCTCCGGCCAGGCATGAACCGCGAAGTGCGATTCGGAAATGATCACCACCCCGCTCGTCCCCTGCGGGACGAAGGCGTGAAAATGGGAACTGATCACCGTTGCCCCCGCCTCGCGGGCGGCCCGGAGGAATACCTCTTCAAGCCTCCCGGTATCGGCCAGGACCGCCGGATTGCAGTCGTAATACTCAACCGTCAACTGACGGCCGAGCGCCATGCCGGTATCCAATGAGGGCGTGTCTTCACACGGATCCCCGGAATCGGAACTCATTTTTCCGCCTCCAGTTCAAAGCTGCAATTGCTCTGAAGATAAGCGTTGAAATCGGCGCCCTGGATCCGGCCCTTGGTCTGACGCCAGATCATCTCCCACTGGGCGCGGTTCTTGGCGAATTCGGCGTTGTCGGCAGGCGTGCGCTTGACCATTCCGACGATCAACGCGCCGTCCGGCGTGGTGACCGATTTGGAAATTTCGCCCGCCTTGAGCGGCATCGCCGACATCATCAGGAGCATCCCGATCGGAACCATCGGCGGATTGACCATGCTGAAGGTCAGCGTCTGGTCCCACGGCTTGCCGCCGGCGGCGACTTTGAGGGTCTTTTCAGCCGCGGTGGCGGCTTCGCGGGCGAGGCCGATCGCCTTTTCGCGGATGAAGTCGTCCTGGACCCTGCGGGAAACTTCATTGAATTCGGCTCTGCGCTCGGCTTCGCGCGAAGTGAGCAAACCGACGTAGACCGCGCTTTTGCCGGTCACGGCGTTGGTCACCGGGACGCTCTCGAAGACCATCGAAAACTGTTTGATCAACTCCGGCTCGGCCAGAGTGCCGACCGCTTCGGCGTCGGCGGCGAATTTCGCGGTGTCAAAGGTGCGGACGGCGCCGGCGACTTCCTTGAAAGCCTTCTTCTTATCGGGAGCTTCCCCGACCTTGTCGTAGGCATCGCGGGCGAACTCCTGCGCCTTGACGTAGGCGGCCTTGCGGATCCGGTCGGCGATGCAATGCTTTTTGGCGTCGGCCTTGACCGCTTTGAAGTCCGGCACTTTGCCGTCCTTGGCGAAAGAGGCCTTATTGAGGTTGAAATAGGCTTCGACCTCCGCGTCGGTGACGGCGGCGGCGGCCTTCATGATCGCGGGATCGGCCAACGGAAATTCGGCGATGGTCGCGGTAAACTGCGCCGGAACCAGGTAATTGTCGCGGTTTTTGTCGAAAAACGCTTTCAGCTCGGCGGGATCGACTTTGACGTTCTTGCTGAAGTCCTCGCGGCGGAATTCGGCGACTTTGACTTCGCAGCTTTCGTTGGCGCTGCGGTAGAAGTTTTCGACTTCCCCCGGTGTGACGACGACCGAGTCCTGCATCTCCTGCCCGAGCTTCTGGACGATCGCCATGTTGCGGACACTGTTGGCGACCATTTCGCCGTCGATGCCCTCTTTCTGGAGCTTGTCCAGCGCCTGTTTGTAAGCGGCATAGCTGAATTTGCCGTCGGCGCCGCGGAGCGTGCTCATCCGCTGAAGCATCTCGGCGACTTCCGCGTCGGAGACCGAAATTCCGCGCTGCTGCGCCGCGCGCACCGTCGCCAGCGCGCCGAAGGCGTCGCGGGATTCGATCCGGGGAGTCGCATTCATCGACAAACGGTAGAAGACCGCAATCGAACGCTGCATATCCGCAAGGTCATTGTAGGTCACCTCTTCGCCGAAAATCGTTCCGACCCGCATCTGCCCCGGCTCGCTGCAGCCGCCGACGCCGAAGCGGCCTGGCGTCAGGAAGCCGAGGAACGAAATGATGATGATGACCGTGAATATGCCGAAAAGCCACCGGCTGTGACGCATAAACACCGTGTTGATGGTTCTGATGATCATGTTGATTTCCTTCGCTTGAAAATTTTGTTGCTATTATTTTTGAAGTTTATTGACTTTTACGTTGATTTTTTCGGGCCGGACCGACTTGATTTTGAGTTCGGATTCGTTGACTCCGGTAATGAGGCAGCCGGGGCTGATGCTGTAGGTCCCGGCGGTGCGGAGGTCGGAGAGGTCGAGGAAGGCGCGCAGATTGCTTTCGCGCAGCGCGTTCAGCTGACTCTCCGGCCCGCTCACCGAAACGTCGAGCCGCGGCAGGTCCTGAAGCTCGTAGCTGAATACGGACCGCGCCTCGGGCGAACTGATGATCTGGAGCGGCAGCGAGGTGAAATTCCGGCTGCCGTATTTGCGGACGACTTCGATCCGCACCGAAACCCGCGCCGGAGAGACATTGAGCGATTCCGATTTGAGCAGCGGCACGGTGTAGTCGAAGCTGTCGGTCACCGAACGGTCAAGCGGGATCGGCGCCGTGCCGACGAGGCGCATTTCGGCCACCTGTGATTCGGGGCCGGTGACCTGGACCTCGTCGGGAACGCAGCTGATCCGCTCGATCCGGTAATCGCTCGAGAGCTTGTCGAGCGAGTCGAACCGGACCTCGATCGGCAGCCGGCGGCTCATTTGCGGTTCAAGGTTCAAGGTGATCTCCCGGGGCTCGATCTGGCTCACCGAAACACCGGAGGGCACTTTGAAATCCGACGGATGGAGTTTTAGCGTATAGGGTTTGCCGCGCACCATCGCGCCGTCCGGCACCTTGGCGACGCACTGGACGTCGCGCGCCGAAAGCTGCCCGAGGCGACGCGCGCTCCCGGTCAGCAGCACCGAAACATTGTCGGCTTCGCGCTCGAGCAGGACGATCCCGTTCGGCAGCACGATTTCAAGCGGCACCGCGTTCAGCCGCACCGGTTCGGACTGGATGTACTGGAATTCGACCGTGCAATACAGCAGCACGGCGAGAAACAGCGCCAGGAGTTTGCGCCAGAAGTCGTACAGCAGGACCGCTTTGGTCTTTTCCCACCAGGGTGAAAACCGTTTCATTTGTCGTCCTCCCCGTCTTCCCGGGTGATCAGTTCTTCGACGGTTTTGCCGCCGAGGATGTCGTTGGAAGTGTTGTCGTCAAGGAAGTCGGTGATGCCGGGGGCGACGTCGTCCTGTTCGGTGATGATCAGTTGTTCAAGGTAATCCTCAAGCCCTTCCGGGGCAAGGTTCCGGCGGAGCACGCCGCGGCAGCAGACGCTGATCGCGCCGGTCTCTTCCGAAACCGTGATCGCGATGCCGTCGGTCTCCTCGCTGATCCCGAGCGCCGCCCGGTGCCGGGTGCCGAGCCGCTTCGACAGCTCCGCTCCGCTCCGGGTCAGCGGCAGGATCACCCGCGCCGCCACGATCCGGTTGTCGCGGATGATCACCGCGCCGTCGTGGAGGGGGGAGTTGGGAAAAAAGATGGTTTCGAGGATGATCGCGCTGACCTTGATGTCGAGCCTGACCGAATCCTCTTCAAGGGCGCGCATGCCGATCCGGCGCTCGACCACGATCAGCGCGCCGCATTTGCGTTTGGCCATATCGACCACGGCGGTGACGATTTCGCCGATCACTTCGCGCTGGCGCTTGCCCCGGAGCACGGTGTAGGTCCCGAGCTGGGCAAAGGCGCGCCGGAGCTCGGGCTGAAAAATCACGATGATCGCGGTCGCCAGGATGCTCCAGAAGCTCCCGACCAGCCAGCCGATCACCTCGAGGTCGAGCGCGGTGGCGGTGATCATCAGCGCCAGCAGCGCGGTGATCAACCCCGAAAGCACGTAGGCTCCGCGGGTTCCGCGCATGAAATAGAGCACCTTGTAAATCAGAAACGCAATGATTGCCACTTCCACCGCCGGGCGGAGGAATTGCAGCAGCAGCGTCAGCGCTTCCCGGTATTCCGGATAAACCATTCGTTATTGTTTCCTATTCCAGACGACGCCATACCTTGAGCGCGTCGCAGGTTCCTTTGACGTCATGAACCCGCAAATAGTCCGCTCCATGCGCGGCCCCCCACAGCGAAAGCGCCAGTGTCGCCGCCTCGCGCCGGGCCGCGACTGGTTCGTCAATCAACTTCCCCAGAAAAGACTTGCGGGAATGTCCCAGCAGGATTTTCCCCGCCCCCTTCAACTCATCGAATCGCCGCAAAAGCTCCCAGTCCTGTTCCGCCGTCTTGGCGAAACCGAGACAGGGATCGAAAATCAAATTCTCCTCCGCCACGCCCGCTTCGACGGCCTTCGCCGCGGCGGCGCGCCAGAACTTCATCACCTCCGCCACCACGTCGGCGTACTCGCAGCGGTCCCGCTGCGACGCCGTCTCGAGGCCGCCGCGCGAATGGCCGATCACGAGTTTCACTCCCGCTTTCGCCGCCGCCTTTGCCATGCCGGGCGAAAACCGGAGGCCGCTGACGTCGTTGATGATCCCGGCTCCCGCATCGACCGCGGCTTGCGCCACTTCGGCTTTGCGGGTGTCAATGCTGACCACCGCCGCCGGATATTCGCGCTTGATCCGCGCGATCACCGGTACGACCCGGCGGATTTCCTCCTCCTCCGGCACCGATTGCGCGCCGGGCCGGGTCGATTCACCGCCGATGTCGAGAATGTCCGCGCCGTCGGCGAGGAGCTGTGCCGCGCGGGCGAACCCCGCCTCCGGCCCGTAAGCCGCCCCGCCGTCCGAAAACGAATCCGGTGTCACGTTGACAATCCCGAAGATCAGAGGCGTCTTATTCCTCATTGTTCTCCATGTTTTCGTCGACTTCCGCGTCGACCGGAGAAATCTCTGCTCCGACCGGGGGGACGCCGACCGGGATCGTGCCCGCGGCTTCGGCTTCCGAAACCGGGGACGACTCGGCCTTGACCTCGATCAGCTTGGCAACGCCGGTGATCCGGTCGCCGGAGTTGAGGTTCATGATCCTGACGCCCTTCGAATTACGGCCGACGGTGCGGATTTCGCCGCCCGGAATCCGGGTCAGCTGGCCGCGTTCGGTGGTCAGCAGCAATTCGTCGCCGGCTTCGACCTGAAGCGCGCTCACGACCTCTTCGCCTTCGCGCAGGCGGATGTTCGCCACGCCCTTGGCGCCGCGGTTGGTCTTGCGGTAGGTGCTGACAAAGGAGCGCTTGCCCATCCCGCCGGTGGTGACGACCAGGATTTCCGCTCCGACGCCGGAGACCGGCGCGTCGTCGCCGTTTTCAGTTTCGGCGGGCATTTCGGTTTCGGCGTCGTCAAGGTCGGGTTCGACTTCGTCGACGACCACGTCGCGGATGACCTCCATGCTGACCAGGCAGTCGCCGGCGAGCTTGAAGCGCATCCCGGTGACCCCGCGGGCGGTACGGCCCATCGGCCGGATCTGCTCGTCGGTCTGGTTGAAACGGCAGGCCATGCCGAGCCGGGTCGAGAGCAGAATTTCGTTCCCGTTTTCGCTGACCGCGGCGCCGATGAGGTCGTCGTCCTCCTCGATCACCAGCGCACGCAACCCGGTGCGGCGCAGGTTTTTGAAGAGCGCGAGCTCGGTTTTCTTAATATAAGCGCGGCGCGAGGCCATCACGATGTACTTGTTGGGATCGTCGAACTCTTCC
>JAVBUI010000074.1:0-6588 GCA_031555495.1 Victivallaceae bacterium
AATCCCCCCACAGCAGCCAGCAGAACAACGCCACCAGCCCGGCGCCGGTGTAAGTGAGCGTCCCCCTGCTCCAGGTTTTCTCCGGCGGAACCGCCTGAACCGAATCCTCTTTCATGCAACCTTTCTCCTTCTTGCCGATTAATTGGACTTTTTTGCTCCCGCCACCTGACCCAGTCAGCCAAACATACATCCGGCCAATATTTTTTGCAAGTCAATTTTAGCGCATTCGACAAAAAAAACACGAAACTAAAATCATCGTTCTTGCAAACAACCGTATTGCAACTATAGTTCAATCAGGGCCCTTTTACAAGGAGAGGAAAAGATGAAACACTGTTTTCTGCATGGTTTTCTGCTGCTGACCTTTGCCCTTCAGGCGATCCCGGTTGACGAGCCGCTGCCGGACATCGTCAAACTCCATCAGGCGTTTCAAGCCGATCCAGAAAATAACGAAACCGCATGGGACCGGGCGATGGAGAAGCTCAATGCCCGCATCGAACGCCAGATTTTCCGCCCCGACGAAACCTACCGGAAGCTTGAAGCCACGCTCGAAGCCGCCCGGCACGCGCTCGCCAAAGCGAAAAAGAACGCCCAGACCGCTCCCCGGGTCATCGAACTCGGTAAAAAATACGCCGCCGTCACGCAGGAGCTCAAAGGCCTTTCGCCCGACGACAACCGGGGGCGCGAAATCGACCTCAAGCGCCGCGAGCTGACCAGCCTCAGCCGCCGGTTGAACTTCGAGATTTCCGCCAATTCCGAAGTCAAAAAAGCGCAAAAAGAACTCAACGACGCCGAAAGCGCGCTCGGCGGGCACTCCCGTCTCCTGATCGAACGCTCCGCACTGCCGGTCGCCAAGGTGTTCCGCGACGCGGTCGCCCTTTCCGAAAGCGTCGAGAAGCGCGGAAAAGTCCGCTTCGCCGGCTGCTACCAGATCGTCGGCAATCCGTACAAAGACCTGTTTAAAGACATTCCGCCCGAAAAAATCGACGAAAACACGGAAGCCTTCTATCAATATCTGCGCGGCGTGCTCAAGCGCGAAAACCCCGACGTCGACCAGGCGAAGATCGACGCCTACGTCAAAATGCGTGCCAACCTCCTCCCCCGGATGCCCGGCGACGGCAAAGAAGCGCTCAAGGCAAGTGAAGTTCCGCTTGAGGAGCTCTTCAACGCAATGACCGCTTTCCACGCCCAAAGCGCCGACCTCAACGCCACAGTCCGCCGAATCCGCACCGCGATCCTCAAAATGCCGCGAAACAGCTTCACCCGTTACGAAGCATTCCGGATGCTCGCCAACCTTCCCGATGACGCCGCCGCAACCAAAAACCGGAGAGTCACCGCCAAAAATGAAGCGGCCAAACTGATCGCCTCCGGCCAACTCAATGATGCGGCGGCGCCCTATGTTTACAATTTTTACGCATATCAGGCGACCAAGGACGATTGGCTGGAGCTTGAGAAAAAACTCGAAACTCTCGAAAACGCCAATCCATGGTTCCGGCAAATGGCCATCGGGCGCGCCGCGATGGTCAAAGCCTGGAGGGCCCGCGGCGGCGGATACGCCTACACCGTCAGCACCGACGGCTGGCGCGGGTTCAAGGAAGAGTTTGAAAAGGCCCGCAACGCGTTCCTCGAAGCCGCCCGGCTCCGCCCCGATCTTTCGCAGCCCTACGCCGAACTGGTCGAAATCGAGGCCGGCTGTGGAACCGTCGAACAACGGATCGAAATGTTCAAAAAAACGGTCAAAATCGACCCGACCAATACCGACGCTTATACCAATGTGTCCTGGTTCACATTGCCGCGCTGGGGCGGCTCGCACGAGTTGATTTTGCAGCTCGCCGACGAAGTGCTTGCCTATCCTCATTACAAAACGGTCATCCCCGCCTACGGCTTTGACCTGATGGCGCGCGTGGTGCGCGATTATCCCGATTACCGCTGGAAAAACGTCTATTTGCGAGACGGCGTCGTCGAAAACGGCGACCGGCTCTTCGCCGAACGCCTCAAAGTTGAAAACCGTCCGCGCTGGAAAACCTTCGCGCTCTACCACCGCGCCCTCTTTGAAATGGCGACGCTCCGGTACGACAAAGCCGCCGCGACCGTCGCCGAACTCGGCGGGGAAGCGGCGTTCAACGATCTCTTCAAAGAGAATTACTGGCGGGGCGCCGGCATGACCGGCTGGTTCCCGCGCGTGCCGTCGGAAGGAACCGTCACGCCGGTCCTGCTGCGTGTTTTCACCGGGAAGCACGGCGAAACGCTCCGCGCGCTCGAAAAACGCTACCTCGACGGCGACGACGAGGCGCGCGACGAACTGGCCGGATTGATCCGCCGGGAAACCTTCGCGCCGGAGGAAAAGGACACGCTGATCGACCTCTTCGGGCGCTGGGGAATCGACGAGGGACTGGCGGATTACTTTTCGAGCCAGGGGCCGGTCAATTCATTTCAGGTCGCGGGCAAGGAAGGGTATGGGCATATACTCGAAGAGATGCTTTCGCTCGGCTTCAATTACGGAAAATACGAAAACTATCCCGGCGAGACCGCGATCCTGATCGCCGAGAACGGCACCAATCCGGAACTGCTTGATCTGCTCAAAAAAGCGGGCGACCCGCTCAACCGTCCCGAACCGCGCAACGGCCGCGCGCCGATGCACGTCGCCGCCTTTGAGCCCAATGCGATCATGATCAAAAAACTCCTCGAGCTCGGCGTTTCGCCCACCGCCCCCGACCGGGAAAACCATACCCCCGTCCAGATGGCCGCCGCGCGGCGCGGGGTGGAGGCGACGATGCTGCTGCTCAAGGCCGGTGCGGACGTCGATGTCCGCGACAACGACGGCGACACCGCCTTGATGTTCGTGATGGAGCAGAACAGCCCCCGCCCGATCTGGGAGGCGCTGATCCGCCATTCGAAGGACCTCAACATCGCCAACAACAGCGGCCAGACCGCGCTGCATTACGCCGCGCGCCTCGCCAACGATCCGGCGGTGGTCAAAGCAATGCTCGCCGCCAAGGCCGATCCCGGCAAAGCCGACAACAGCAACAAAACGCCGATCGACCTGGCGAAAGAGCGCGGCAAAGCAGACTTCGTCAAACTGATGGAAGAGGCAAAATAAAGGATATTCCCCGGCGCCGTCCGCCGGGGATATCAAAGATGATATTCCCGGCCGGCCTACTGCTTTTCGGCGTAGATGATGCTTGCGGGCGTATCGAGGATCAGCTCGTCGAACACCTTGAAGAAACGGAGCCCGATCCACGGCGAGCCTTTTTCGGTGCATTGGTTGCTGAGGATGACTTCGTCGTCTTTGAGAATATATGTGCCGTTTTCCGCGCCCTTCGGGACCGGACGGTCGGGATCGTATTTGATGACCGAATAGTTCCCGCGCCCGTCAAAGGAGAAACCGAAATCGGCGGTGCGGCGTTTTTTCCAGCCGGGGCTCTCTTCGAAAAGCCGCCATTCGCCCCTTACCTCCGCTTCCGTGACCGGCGGAATCACCGATTTGCGGCGGTAAACGACGGCGATTTCGGGCTGGGCGGGGGTGCGGATCAGGAACCCGTTGCGGTCGAGCAATTGGGCCATCAACTCCGGGTCTTCCTCCGACGGGAGCTTTTTTACGTCATGCTTGAGCAGCAGATGTTTGTCGGCCAGGCGGAAGGTGCCCGCTGTTTTGCTTTCGCCGTCGATGACGATGAACCATTCCCCCTCCGGCGTCAGCCGGAAGACGGTGTCGGTTTTGCCCGCCAGTCTCGCCCCGCGATGCCAGTAGCCGATCCAATCCCCGGCGAAATCCTCCGCCGAGTGAATTGCACCGTCCTGTATGGTCACCGGCGGCGCCCCCTCGAGGGTCCCCAGATACATGCACAAAATCAAACAGAACAGAAAACGCATGTTGCAAACACTCCCTTTCATCAAAAAAACAAGGGAGGCTTCACGCCTCCCCTGCTTCGGCTACCTTATTCCTTAGATATGCCGGACCGGCTCAGAGGCCGAAGAATCCGCAGCTGCGCTTGGGCGTAATGTTCAAATAGGCTTCGCCGCTCTTCAGGACAACCGGAACACCCTTGGCGTCCAGGAAGAAGTTGGTGATCTTGACCTTTTCGAGCTTCTTCATAAAGGCGGGATAACCGGTGACCGTGGTGGTGGTGTTCTGGTAGACGAAATAGTCCGTGGTCACGATTTCATAACGGGCGGCCAGAACGGCGTCGCACTTGGCGGCGATACAGGCTTTATAGAAAGCCGCTTTGCCGGAGATTTTCTTGCCAGACGGGAAAATCGCGTCAAACCAGGTGTCCTCGCCGAAGATGTTGCCGTTGTCGGCGAACTTGCTTTCACCCCAGCAGAAAATGCCGAAGAGGATGTGGACATTGGCGGTGCCGGAGACTTTTTTCTCCATATCGACATCGTAGAGCGGACGGTAACCGTCGGCCGGAGCGAAAAGCTCGGGATAGAGGTTCATTTTGCCGGCGTCACTGGTGTTGGTTACAGCACAGCCGGTGAAGACGAGCGCGAGTCCGGCGGCGGCGAGCATCAGAAGTGTTTTCTTCATGACATTTCTCCTAAAAATTTTACTTTCATCCAGATAGCCTGAACCCCCGATGGAGATCCTACGGGGCTAAACTACTGCGTTTCTGATAAAATTACAAATGACAAAACACAGCAAGAACACTAATTTTTCAAGTTTTTTCTGTTTTTCCTGATTCTTTCAACTCAATTAACTGAAATATAATTTAGGCGATATTTCACCAGCCTTAACCGTGCCCTCCCTGATTTTCACCCCGGCGACAAAAAACGCCGATTTCAATCCGCTCCCTTGAAAATGCCGTGAACCAGGTATTGAATCACCCGCTTCGCTGCTGTCTCAAATGTATTATGCGGCCCGTTCAGAAGAATATGCCGATATATAGTTTCCTACCTCCCTCGCTCCAATGGTCGGCAAAATTCGAACTTCGAGGCAAGGTTTCTTCGCCCTTCACGCGGAGTCGATTCAATGCCTTTTTTGCCTGAAGGTTGAACGTCGTCAACACTCCAGCCGAGCCGGAGACTCAAAAATTAGCTGAAAATATAAAATAAAGCCAAAAGTATATTGTTTTCTCTTCTCTGTGTGCTATTTTTAACAGAGCAAATTCAACCAAAAGGTTTTTTTATGAAAAAAACAGTCATTTTTGCGCTTTTGCTCTTGTCTGCATTCGGCATGATTTACGCTGAAGAGAAAAAAGACGACAAGCCTCAGCTGGGCGTTTCGGTCGAAGTGTCCCGGACCGTCGCCGCGACGGAATGCTATGTGCTCTTCCTGGCCGAAGCCTCCGACGCGACGGTGGCCGAAGCGAAAACGGCGGTGGACAATCAATTGCAGTCCTTTTGCGATGAAGCCCGGAAAAGTTTTCCCGGCATCAGCTTCAGCATCGTCACCTCCAATATCGGAATGCGTGACGTCGGTTCTTACCGGGCAAAGGAAAAACCGGTCATTCCGGCGGTTTCCAAAGTGTTGATCTGTACGATCCCTCCCGATGAATTGCAGGCGGCGCAACTGCTTGACGACGGAGTCAAAGCCGGCCTCCTGCCTGCCTGCGGATCGTCCTATGACGGCATCTACGGTGCGATTTTCTATGGCGTCAAGGAGCCGGAGAAGGCAATTGCGGACACCCTCCCGATTGCCACGCGGAAACTGTGGGCCGAAGCGGAAAAACTCGCCGCTTTGCAAAACGGTAAAGTCGGCCCAATGCTGTACATCTACCAGAAAACTCTGTCTGAAAAGACATGGCCGGTAAGCTGCAGAGACGCAAAAATCAGCCTTCCTTCTAAATTCAACAGCGCCGACAAGGACAGCATTTGTGTTTCCCTGGCGTTTTCAGCGGGGTTCGAACTCATTACGGAGGACGACAAGTGAAGAAGATATCCGGCGTTATAGCCCTGATGGCATTGATTTTCTGTATGTTCGGCGCACAATCGGCGGGCAAAGAAGAAATGACAATAGCTGTCGAAGCCGAACCGTCACAAATAGTCGCCCCGACGGAGTGTTACGTGCTTTTTCTGCTGCAAGGATCCGGAGTGACGATGGTCGCCGCCAAAACTGTGGCGGACGAGAAGCTGCATAGTTTTTCGACGGACGCCGGGAAAATAGTTCCGAGTGTTAAAGTCAAGGCTGCTACAGTCAATGCCGGCACACGTGAATTCACATCGCATTCTTCGGAACGGGATACATTCATTCCGACGATTACCAGAGTCCTGATTTGCACGTTGCCCGTCGATGAAGTTCAAGCGGTCGCATTGTTGGATCTTGGCATCAAAGCCGGGCTTACCCCTTTCTGCGGCTCTCCGATTGACGGCAGTATGAGCAGTGCAATCTATTACGGAGTAAAGGATCCCGCTCCCATACTTGATTCGCTGCAGAAAGATGGAGTGCAAGAACTGAAAGCGGAAGCGGAAAAACTATCGGTATTGCGCCGCGGCAAAACAGGAAAACTCATTGCCCTCGCTACCCGGCCGGATATTCCCGCCAGAGGTGGCAATTTGAGTTTTGAACGAATCGGCATCTCGCTTCCGACTGCTTTCTGCAGTGTCGACAAAAGAAAAGTCAAAGTGTCGTTGAAAATGACCGGTGTGTTT
>JAVBUI010000047.1:0-5255 GCA_031555495.1 Victivallaceae bacterium
GTGGAAGCTCAGCGAATCGCGGGCGCTTTGGGGAAAGACGAAAAACGTCCCCAGCGAATTTCCGGTCGGAAGCTGGGTCAGCAGCAGCCGGTTCCAGCCGGATTTGACCGGGAGGGAGTACTCCCTGGCGCCGTTCGCCGAAGGTTCGCTCAGGATCATGGTCTGGTTGCAGAACAGCCGGAGAGGGTCGTCGGAGTAGAGTTTGACCGGAAGCTCGGTGTGGACCGGGCTGTAAAAGTAACTCTCCGCCGCAGTGACGCTGCGGCGGTTGCGGTGGCGGTGGCCGAAGAAGACCTGCGTCCAGGCGACGCGGGGCTCGATCGCGCCCCGGTCGATGAATTTGAATTCATGGGTGGAGTCGACCGTGGCTGGATCGAGGGGGTAGTTTTCGAGCGTCGACCCGGTCAGTCCCGGGGGGACGGTGGCGTCTGGTTCGTGCCAGGTCCGGTCGCAGCGGAAACGCGGTTCCGACCAGTTCTCCGGCAAATCGAGGTGATCGATGTATTCGGTCATCAATTGATTGGCCGCCGAACGGGGGCGCGGGATGGAGAAGCCCTCGAGTTCGCGCACCATCCAGGAGCGGTCGCTGGCGAAGACCAGCTTATTGCCGGTTTCGAGCTGGCACCACAGGCCGGGGACGCCGGTGCGGTGCTGGCCGTGGGGGGCGCTGTAATAGACGATTACGCCGACGGCGTTGAGGCCGCTCTGGAGGTAGGCCGAGACGTCGAAGCCGTCGACGTAGTTGCTTTCGTCATGATGGGCGCGCGGGCCGAAACCGGCGAAACGGCCGTTGATGAAGAGCTGGTACGAGCAATTGGCGGTAATCGAGAGGGTGTTCTGGACGCCCGGAGTGTCGAGTTCGAAGGTTTTGCGAAGGAGCAGGAAGGCGTCGTCTTTGGAATTAAGGGACGACTTCCAGATCCACTCTCCGTGGACTTGTTCGGGCATTTTGGATAAGCTCATATTCACCCCCGGCTTTGCTAGGTTAGATAGAAATGTCCTGCTCCATTATATCCCGCCCCGCTCTGATTGTCAAGCGGTAATCGTACGCTTTATGCAAAAAAAAACGGAATGCCGCAATTTCCCCGTTTCCCCCTCGCGTCCCGGTGCGGCATCCGGAAAAAAGGGGACGTCGTGGACACGCTCTCCGTGTCCCCACCCGCTATGCGCGCCCTGCATCCACCACGACTGATCTCATGCGGCAGTGTAGGTGGGGGAGCATTCTCTGCATCGATACTCCATAACCTGGCGTGCCGCAGAGCGATCCTACGCGGTATCGGACTGCCACGTACTGCATAAGGCACGGACGCGAGGGAATCTTTCCGCAGAAAAGCGGGAAGATTCCGGAGCCTTTGGAGCAGGGGGTCTAGAGGGGGCGAACCTTTTTTAAAGGTTTGCCCCCCGGCAGCCCAATTTTCTCAAGGATCGGCGGCAAAGCCGCCAGGGGTGCAGGGCCAGCCGGTCCTGCCGAGGGGTAGCTGGGGGCGAGGAGCCCCCGGACCAATGCGCTCGGCAATCGCATGGGATACTGCGAGCAGAGCGGGCTTGGGTTACGTCGCTCCGGCCTGGCGGCCTCGCTGTTCCGGGCTCCGCTCGCTCCTTCGTCGCTCTTCGTGAGCTGGGGCTTCGCCCGGGCGACGGCGAGGCTCTGCCTCACACTCCGCCAAAGGGCTATGCGCCCTTTGGATTCCGCACCAGGGCCGAGTGGCCCTGGACCCGTCGCTCCGCGCTGGTGCGCTCCGCTCCTTACTTGGTCTGCGGCACGCTCAGTGCCGCCAGCGCGTCCGGTCGACGAAGGGATCGTTGAGGCCGCTTTCAAGCAGGGTTTCGAGGGCGATGAAATTCGGAGCCATCAGCTCTTCAAAGCTGAAATGGAGCGAAACGCAGCATTCCAGCGTCATCGCCAACGCGCCCGAGGCGAGCGTCATGACGGTATTGAGGTTGACGCCCGGATCGAGCGGGGGCGGTTCCGTCGGCGGACGCGTCCGCAGTCCGGATTCGACCAGCGCCCGGTTGACGGCGGCGTAGGCACGTAACGCGCGCTCCTGATGGGCGCGGTAGTTGAACTCCTGTGGAGACAGCAGCACCGGTTCGTGTTCGCAGGAGTGGCCGTTGAGCACGAAGTCGACGGCGTAGCGCTCGACCAGCCGCAGGATGCCTTGCGCTTCGGCGGTGCGGATGTGGCCGGGGCAGGCGTCGTGCATGATGTTGAAGCCTTCGGAATTGGGGTAGCCGCCGGGGTATTGCACCCGGTCGAGGGGGAGCGGGAAGTGCTCTTTGCTGCCGCACCAGTCGACCAGCCGTCCGTCGGCCCAGGCGCCTTGCGAGGCGACCCGGAAATCGTGGTAGGACGCGCCTTTGAGATGGTCGGGCGACAGGGCGCGGCCGTCCATATTGGCGCAGGGGACGATGATCAGGCGGTAGTTTTCCAGGAGCGCGACGAGCTTTTCGTGCTTGTCGCCGCGAAAATCGACTTTGTTTTCGAGCGTTTCGATGAGATTCATCGCGGCGGCGACGCTCTCCGCTTCGGCTCCGTGGATACCGGCGAGGAAGAGCACGGTCGGTTTCCAGCCGGGGGGACGGCAATAGGTCTCGGGCCGGCCTGACGAGGAGGCGGCGGACCAGTTGTTGCGAAGTTCCGCGTCGTCGAAATCACCGTAAAAAACGGCGTATACCGGATAGTTGCCGGGGGTGACGGCGATTGTTTCGGAGCGTCCCCGGCGGACGCTTGCGGCCCGTTCGACGATTTCGGCGGGGCGGACTTTCCACCAGCCGGGGCGTTGAGCGAGGCCGGGGATTTGGATCGGATGAAATTGCATGATGGGATCGGGTTCCGTGATTGTTTATTCCGCCGAGGAACGGAATTTGATTTTGACGGTCAATTCTTCACCGTCTTTGGCGGGGAAGTCGAATTGCTTGCTTTTGTTGTGCCAGACGGTGAGCGGCGCGCCGTCTTTGGCGTCGAACAGGGCTTTGCCGTTGACTTCAAGCAAGGAGAAGTCGACGTTGAAGGGCTGCATTTTGCCTTCCTTGTCGCGCACGTCGGGGCCCAGCAGCCGGATCTGAATTTTGCCTTCGCCGACTGCTTTGACCTTGAAGGTCTTTTCCTGCCAGTCGGCAGTCGCCTTGGCCTGGACCAGCATCCCGGCTCCGGCGGGACGGGCCATCCATTTGGGGACTTCGACGGCGAGGCCCTGGGTGTCGGCGGGCAGCACCTTCGACTCCGGTCCGCCGGTGTTGTAAAAGTCGACCCGGGCGCGGTCCGCCGGGGCGGCGGCGCAAATAACTCCGAGTGCGGCGGCGGCGAGTGTCAGCATCATTTTTTTCATGTTTTATCCTTTTTTATGGTTTGGGATCGTAATCATCGACCGAGAACAGCATTGTGCCGCAGACCCGCTCCCGCAATTCGCCCTGTCCGGCTATTTCCACATGGCCGTCGAGGAAAGCGGTGGCGACCTTGCCGGCGCCGTGAACCGACCACGGCCGCGAACCCCAGGTGCCGACGCCGCCGTCATTGATGACCGCCGAAATGCCGCCGGTGTAGATGCCGTAGCGCTTGGCGTCGATGAAGGTGCACCAGTTGGAGGGGGTGGCGCCGACAGGAAGTTTTTTGAGCGAAATATATTTGATGCCGCTGTTCTCGGTATTTTCGACTTTGATTTTTCTGAGGTAGGTAGTGGCATCGCTGGCTAAGCGGTGGATGCCTTCATAATTGAAGCCGTAATACCAGCCGTTTTTGGTGAAGGTGTCGTTGTTCGCAATATAATTTCCGGAATAATCGACCCGGCGTGAAGCAGGACAAGTGACCGCGGCGGCCTGAGAGCCGGTGATCAGTCCCGCCCTGAACAACGCACCGGCAGGGCCGCCGGCGGAGCCTTCGCTGAGGATTTCCTCGTTGTAGGCATCGAGGTAAAACCGCAGGAATGAATTCGTCTGTTTGAGGTTGCCGACGCATTTGATCCCGTGCGCTTTGGCCCGGGCCTGGTTGAGGGCGGGAAGAAGCATAGCCGCCAGGATCGCTATGATAGCGATGACGACAAGGAGCTCAATCAACGTGAATTGCCTGTTTGCCTTTGCCATTTTTTTGTCCTCTGCATTGCGTTTTCAATCTTGCCGACGAAGTTGGTTCCGGTTAATTTCTCGGATCGTAATCGTCGACTGAGAACATCATCGTGCCGCAAACCCGTTCCCGCAATTTGCCCTGATCACCCATTTCGACGTGCCCGTCGAGGAAGGCGGCGGGAACTTTGCCGCTGCCGTGGACCGACCATGGACGCGATCCCCAGGTGCCGACGCCGCCGTCGTTGACCACCGCCTGGATGCCGCCGGTGCGAATGCCGTAGCGCTTGGTGTCGAGAAAGGTCAGCATGTTGGAGGGAGTGACGCCCACCGGCGGTTTTTTGAGCGGGAGATACTGAAACCCCTTGGTCGAGGTGAGGTCGATTTTCGCCTTCCTGATCGTGGCCACAGGGTCGTTTGCCAGGCGGTAAATTCCTTCGTAGTTGAAGCCATAATACCAGCCGTTCTGGGTGAAAGTGTCGGAACTGGCGATATAGTTGCCGGAGTAGTCCGTCCGGCGCGAGGCGGGACAGGTGACCGCGCCCGCCTGGGCGCCCGTGATCAGGCCGGCGCGGAAAAGCGATCTTGCCGAGTTCCCCGCGCCGCCGTCGATGACGATTTCATCGTCGAAAGTATCGAGGTAAAAGCGCAGGAAGGAATTCGTTTGTTTAAGGTTGCCGACGCACTTGATCCCATGTGCTTTGGCGCGCGCCTGGTTGAGGGCGGGCAGCAGCATGGATGCCAGGATTGCAATGATGGCGATGACGACCAGAAGTTCGATCAATGTAAAATGTTTGTTCCGTTTTGCCATTTTTTTCCCTGTTGGTTATTGTTTGGGCTTATCGGTGAGACGAAATTTTGCTTTGACGGCGATCTTTTCCCCGGCTTTGACCGGAATGGAGAAGCGGCGGGACTTATTGTGCCAGACCGCGACGGGGTCGCCCTCGACAAGCTCGCGGGCGTTGACGGTGACGGAGGAGAATTCGACCCAGTGCGGCAGGAACTTGCCCTCCTTGTCGCGGATGTCGGGACCGAGGAGCGAAAGCGTCAACTTGCCGTCACGGTCGGGCGTGACCGCGAACGAGCCTTCGCCGAATTCGCGGCCGGCCCCGAATTGGGTGACCAGGCCGCGGCCTTCGGCGAGCCAGCGCGGTTTTTCCCAATACACGGTGTTGCCGCGGTCGGCGTCGGCGAGG
>JAVBUI010000257.1:0-3721 GCA_031555495.1 Victivallaceae bacterium
GGCGCTATTGTATCACACGCGGTTAACCTCCGGAGAACGGTCTTTTGAAAACCGAAGCGGTATCGAAAATTCTATTGAAGCTCCTTCCGGCCGGCCTGATCGGCGCGGCAGCGGCGGCGCTTTTGCTGTTGCTTGGCGGCGCATCCTCCCAGGCGGCCTTCCCGGACTCCGCCGACCCGGGCGACGACGGCCTCAGGCCGGGGCGCGCCAAATGGACCTTCTCCGCACGCCCGGCCGACAAAAGCGGCTCGCCGCAGCCGTCCACGGGGCGGCAGCTTCAGTCCTTTGCCTTGTTCTCTCCACAGCAATTCCTGACTGCCGCCACATTTTTTCCGCCCTGCGACCGGCCTCCGGCGGCGGCGGCGTTCTCGCAAACCTTCCTTCGCTCGATCCCCGCCCGCGCCGGTCCGGTTTTCGCCGACCTTGCCGCGTAACCCGATTGACTGCAACACCTCCGGCGCCAGCCGGAAAGACCGAAAGGACCCTGACCGATGACGACTCTGCTGCTGAATGTATTCGGCGGATTGGCCATCTTCATTTTCGGCATGAAGCTGATGAGCGACGGCCTCCACAAAGTGGCGGGCGAGCGGATGAAGTCGATCCTCCGTTTCTTCTCGGCGAACCGCTTCGTGGCGGTGCTGTCGGGGACGGTGGTGACCGCGGTCGTCCAGTCGTCGAGCGCCACCACGGTGATGGTGATCGGTTTCATCAACGCCGGACTGCTTACCTTGCTGCAGTCGATCGGGATCATTTTCGGGGCCAACATCGGGACCACGGTGACCGCCCAGCTGGTCGCCTTCGACATCGGCTGGATCGTAATGCCCTCGCTGATCCTCGGACTGCTGCTCTCTTTTGTAACCAAAGGGCAGGGGCAGGGCTGGGGCGAGGGACTCCTCGGGCTCGGTTTCCTGTTCCTCGGCATGATGATGATGAGCGGTGAACTCAAAGCGCTGTCGACCGATCCGGCCTTCATTTCGGCCTTCAGGACCTTCAACTGCGCGCCGGTCGACGGCTGGATTCCGCCGGGGGCGCTCTTCGGCGCCATCGCAATCGGCGTTCTCGCCACGCTGGTCATCCAGAGTTCTTCGGCCTGTTCGGGCATCATCATCGCCCTCGGCGCGGGAGGTTTGATCAATATCTATACCGCCGTGGCGCTGGTCCTGGGCTCCAACGTCGGGACTACCGTGACCGCCCAGCTGGCGGCTCTGACCGCAAACCGGCTCGCCAAGCAGGCGGCTCTGGCGCATACGTTTTTCAACGTAATCGGCGTATTGATCATGGTCTCGACCTTTTGGCTCCGCGTCGGGGAGGGGGAAACCCCGGTTTTCTTCGCGCTGGTCGATTATCTGAGCGGGGGAGGCGACCTGCCGCGGCACATCGCCAATGCGCACACCATCTTCAACGTGGCGACCACGCTGATCCTGGTGCCGTTCATCCCGCTCTTTGCCAGGCTCTGCGAGTGGGTGATTCCGGTGGCGAAGCCGAAGCTCCGCTTCCAACAGCTTGAGCCCCGGTTGCTCGACACTCCCGCCATCGCGCTCTCGCAGGTGGCCGGCGCCTTGAAAGTGATGTTCCGGAAATCCTGGAAGCTCACCGACGCGGCGTTCTGCAGCTACGGCGACGGCAACGATGCGATGGCGAAACGGGAAAAACGGCTGGCGGGCAAGGAGGAGCGGATCGACCTGTACCAGAAAGAGATCACCGATTATCTGTCGCAGCTGATGCGCCGGAAACTCAATTCGGTCCAGGCCGACGCGGTTCCGGTCCTGATCCATTGCACCAACGACGCCGAACGGATCGGTGACCACGCCGAAACGATCCTGACGCAATTCCGTGAGCTAAAAAACAGCAAAAGCGAGTTGAGCCAGATAGCAATCGACGAACTTCGGGAATTGCAGAAACTGCTGCGCGAACAAGCGGAATGCGGTTCGGCATTGCTCGACCGTCACGATGACGCGCTGCAGGCCCGGGCGGCCCGGCTGGCGACCAAAATCGCCGAGCGGGCCCGTGAGTTCGAGCTCAACCATATCCGCCGCCAGAGTCACGGCAAATGTATGCCGGTCAGCTCGATGTTTTACATCGAGATGCTGACCGAATTCATCAAGGTATCGCACTACATCGACAACATCGTCGAACGGGCGCAAACGGTCCGTTCGCTTGAACTTGAGCAAGCCGCCGAGAAAGGGAAGCATGTTCAATAAGAAATACCTGAAGCGGAAAATGCTCTCGCTCTATGGCAGGATCGTCCGGGAAAAAGCGTCCCCGGAATACATTGCCAGGGGCTGGGCGATCGGCATGTTTTACGGCTGTTTGATCCCCTTCGGCTTCCAGATTCTCTGTTCGGTCCCGACCGCGTGGCTCCTCAAGGGCAGCAAGGTCGGTTCTGTCCTGGGAACGTTTTTAACCAACTATTTCACGGTTTTCCTCATTTATCCGGCGCAGTGCTTCGTCGGCAACCGCCTGATCGGCGGCGGCGTGTCGTACCGGGAAATCGAGGAGGCGTTCAAGAATGTGATCAAAGATCAAAGATATGAGGCTTTATTCGCAATCGGCGGCGAATTGATTGCTGCCTTATTCGTCGGAGGCGCGATGCTGACGCTCATCACCACTCCCCTGACCTACTGGGGAGTCAAAAAATTAGTGATTCAAAATCGAAAAAGAAAAGAAAAAAAACTGGCGGACAACCCGCCGAAGGAGATCGATTCATGACCGAAGCCATTGCCAACCATATCGGCGCATTCGCCGCTTACGCCCATGTCTGGGGCTTTTTACTGGTGTTTATTTTTATGACGATCGAGAGCTCGTTCATCCCGTTCCCGAGCGAAGTCGTGATGATTCCGGCAGGTTTTCTCGCCTGGCGCGGCGAGTTGACGACCGGAAACTTCACAATCGATGCGACGCTGGCGATTATCGCCGGGACGCTGGGCTCGCTCTCCGGAGCGTACATCAACTACTATCTCGCGCTCAAGCTCGGCCGGGCGGCTCTTTACAAGTACGGCAAGTATTTCTTCCTGGACCCGAAGACTCTGCAGCGGGCTGAGGAGCTGTTCCGTGAATACGGTGAAGTGATTACTTTCGTCTGCCGCTTGATTCCGGCGATCCGTCAGTTGATTTCGATTCCGGCGGGTTTGGCGGAGATGAATCTCAAGCGCTTCACGATTTTCACGGGTCTTGGCGCGGGGATCTGGGTAGTGGTTTTGACGGCGGTCGGCGCCTGGTTCGGGCATTTGAGCGGCGACATGACTTATGTTGAGATGGTGGAAAAGGGCAAGGAAATGCTTTCCAAGCACACCGTCTCGATTGTCATCGGCGCGGCGGTGATTTTCGTCGGTTACGTATTCATTCACAAGAAGATCATGCACTCGAAGACGGGCGTGCCGCAGACCAAGTAAGGAGCGTAGCGCACCAGCGCGGAGCGACGGGTCCAGGGCCGCGAGGCCCTGGCGGGATTCCAAAGGCGAGGAGCCTTTGGCGGAGTGTGAGGCGGAGCCTCGCGGTCGCCGGGCGAAGCCCCCAGCTCACGAAGTGCGACGAAGGAGCGAGCGGAGCCCGGTCCGAGCGAGGCCGACAGGCCGGAGCGACCGTTCTCCACGGGATACCCCGCGTGTGGATTGTTTTTGCAAGCGTGGTGGGTTTGGATTGCGCCGCTCCGGCCTTACGGCCTCCGCTTTGACCGGGCTCAGCGGCGGAACTCTCGTTCCGCATCTTGAGCTGGGGGCTT
>JAVBUI010000347.1:0-4266 GCA_031555495.1 Victivallaceae bacterium
CAGCCCAGCAGCAGCAGCGCCGCCGGAGTGTGGTTGTTGACCGTCATCGAATAGCTGAAGAGCCAGCTTCCCGTCACCAGCGACAGCGCGAAAAGGTATTTGATCGAAGCGGGCCCCGGCAGCGGACGGAGGGCGCGGAGAAAGAGAAAGTAGATGGCAAGGTTGACGCCGGTGAAAATGAAAAAATTGACCAGGTAAATCGAAAGCCCGTAATGCGTCTCAAAGCTGAGGCCGAAAAGCGCGTGCGGGATTTTGTAGAGCAGTCCGATCACAAACGCCGGAGCGGGCGGTTTGTCGGAATAGACTTTGCCGTCGACCACCACCCGGTCGGTCGTGCGGAAAACGTGTCCATCGATGACGAAGGTGTTCTGTTCTGCGACCGCCCGGATCACCGCGAAGCGGGTCGCGTCGGTGCCGATCAGCGAAACTTCGGTGTGGGCGTAGCAAAGGCCGAGAATGATGATCAAGAGTGCGCCGAAAATGACCGATTTCTTGAAATAACGGTCGAATTCAAAGTGACGGGGATTTTTCGGAAGTTCATTCGTCACTTTCGCATCCCTTTATTAATAAAGATATTGCAATCCGTCACAATTCCCGTCGATACGAAAACGCCGCTCCGATCGTCGCCGAGTCGGCATAGGCAAGATTGGCTCCGGCGGGAAGGCCCGAAGCGACCTGGGTGATTTTGACGGCCGTGTTTTTCAGGAGATCAGCGAGAAAAACCGCCGTCGCCCGGCCTTCCACATCCGAACTCAAGGCGAGGATCACTTCGCCGATTTCACCGCGCCCGACCCGGTCGAGCAGCAACACGGTGGAGAGGTTTTCGCCATTTTCGCCGTCGAGCGGCGACAGACGCCCGCCGAGGACGTGATAGAGGCCGCGGAACTGGCCGCTCTTTTCGATCGGGAAAATCTGCTGCGGCTCCTCGACCACGCAGAGAACGTTCCGGTCGCGTCCCGGCGCGGCGCAGACCCGGCAGAGCCCGGTCGCCGCCGCCCACGCGCCGCATTCGGGGCAGCGCCCGACGGCATCCCGGATGCCGTGAAGCGAATGCGACAGCTTTTCGAGCTTCTCCGGCTGCCATTTGAGCATCGCAAGCGCCATGCGCTCCGCGCCCCGGCGGCCGACGCCGGGGAGCCCTTTGAGGAGTTCAATCAGCGCTTCAAGCGCTTCGGGGTATTCCGCGGTGTTCATTTGTCGTCACTTCTTCTTTTTCTCGGCGGCCGGGGGATCGCCGATGATGGTCGCCTCGGCGTGCATCGAGCGGAGCCAGAAAATCCCGAGCCCCCACCAGCCGTTGGAGCTCGAGAGATAGCGGACGTTTTCGATCTCTTTCCCGCCGAGCTCGGCGCGCCCGGCGTCAAGCATCAGATTCATATAACCCTTGCGCAGATAATCCTGGAAGGCCTTGTAACGGTACAGGTTCGGCGTCTGCGGCTTGCCCGACCAGACGGGCAGGTAATAGAAAAGGTAGAGTCCGCGATTGGAGGCCTTGGCGGCGCCGATCGAGCGCCTGCCGTTTTCGGTGGGCGGATTGTCCGCCGCATAAACGTCGAGCGTCGAAGTCGCCCCGATGCAGCCGGTGAGGGTGAGCAGCAGCAATGCGGCCGCCGCGGTTCCGATGCGTTTTTTCATTTACTTCTTCTCCAAAAGTTTGAAAATATCGGCGAAGGCCTGTTCCAATTCGTTGGCGGACATCGGTTTGATCAACTCGTCTGCCTTGACGCGCTCCACCTCCCCGGGAAGAAGGCTCAAAAAGGCCGAAGGCAGCTGGATGCGCGAAATGCCCCGCTGCATCCGGTTGGCGGCCCGGATCAAATAAAGCTCCTGTTTCGCCCGGGTGACGGCAACGTAGAAGAGACGCAGCTCCTCCTCGGTCGAGCCCTCTTCAACCGCCCGCTCGTGGGGGAAGATGCCGTTTTCGACCGCGACCAGGAAAACCACCGGGTACTCCAGCCCCTTGGAGGCGTGGACGGTCGAAAGCGTTACCGCGTCGCCGTTTTCGTCCTCGGCGGTACGGTCGTTTTCTTCGAGGAGCGCGAAGCTCTCGAGGTATTCCGAGAGCGTTACCGGCGTACCCGAGCGGGTCTCGAACTGGGAGACCGCGTTGATGAATTCGTCGACGTTTTCGCGTCTTTTGATCGCGTCGTTGAAGTCCTTGTACATCCGCTGCAAGCCGCCGGTGTAGCCGACGTCGCGGAGGAATTCGTGAATTTTGTGCGCCAGTCCCCCCGGTTCGGAGAAGAGCGCGCGGTAACGGGAGAAGACGTCGGCCAATTCCTTCGCCGCCGCCGCGCCCTTGCCGCCGATCCGGCCGAGAAATTCTTCGTTGTCAAGAAGTTCGACCATCGGCTTATGCAAGCGCAAATGGAGTTCCTTGAGACTCGTCGCCGCCTTTTCGGCCAGTCCGCGCGGCGGAGTCGCGAGAATCCGCAAGAGACTCTGGTCCTCGCGCGGGTTGACCAGGAGCTTCAAATACGCCACCGCGTCCTTGATCTCCTTACGCTTGAAGAACTCCTGTCCGCCGACCAGCCGGTACGGCACGCCGAGACTCCGGAAGGTCTGTTCGAGCTGGCGTGACAGATGGTTCGAGCGGTAAAGCACCGCGAAATCGCTGTATTTCCGCCCCGGTACGTTGCTCATCTGCTGCTTGATCATCGCCCCGATGAAATCGGCTTCCTCCTCGCCGCTCCCGACCTTGACCACCCGGACCGGTTCGCCCTCGCCCAATGAAGACCAGAGCGCCTTGTCGTGCCGCCGGGCGTTGCCCGAAATGGCGGCGTTGGCGGCGGCGAGAATCCGCGAGCTCGAACGGTAATTCTGTTCGAGCTTGACCACCTTCGCCCCCGGGAAGTGCTGCGGGAAGTCGAGGATGTTCTCGATATTCGCGCCGCGCCAGGAGTAGATGCTCTGGTCGTCGTCGCCGACCACGCAGAGGTTGCGCCGGTCGCCCGCGAGCATTTTGACCAGTGTAAACTGGGCGTCGTTGGTGTCCTGATATTCGTCGACCAGCAAATAGCGGTAACGGCTGCGGTACGCGTCGAGCACCTCGGGGAATTCGCTGAACAGCCGGTGAACGAGCAGCAGCATGTCGTCGAAGTCGATCATGTTCTGCATTTCGAGCATCGACTGGTATTCGCCGTACAGCGTTCCGGCCGCGATTTCGAAATCGTATTCCGCCGCGTCGCGGGCGTCGCGGGGGGTCATCAATTTGTTTTTCCAGTTGCCGATCATCGCCGCCGCCTGGTCGAGCGGGAAGCCTTCGCGGTTCAGCCCCTGTGCGGCGGCGGCCTGTTTCAGCAGCCCCTGCTGGTCGGATTCGTCGGCGATGGTGAAATTGGGGAGATAGCCGAGTTTGCCGATCTCTTTTCGCAACAGCTTGACGCAGAAGGCGTGAAAGGTTCCGAGCGTGACCGGCTTGGCCCGCTCGGGGCCGACCAGCGCGGCGAGGCGTTCGCGCATCTCCCGCGCCGCTTTGTTGGTGAAGGTGAGCCCGAGGATCGATTCGCCGGGGATGCCTTTGGCCAGCATTCCGGCGATCCGGTAGGTGATCACCCGCGTTTTGCCGGTGCCCGCCCCGGCGAGCACGAGCACCGGCCCTTCGACTGAAGCGGCGGCGCTGGCCTGCTCGGGATTGAGCTGCGACAATATCTCGTCAACGGTCATATCGTCAGCGCGGCCAGTTCGAAGTCGTTGCCGGGGCCGGCAAAAGCCGCCGCCGCCGTGACCGGGTGCTCGAAGCCCTTGAAAATACCGCCGTCGACGAGGAAACGGGCCGCGTCGGCCGCACCCTCGGCCGCAAAGGCTTCGTCGCAGAAGTCCGCGCACGGGTAGTTGTGCTCGTAAGTCGAGATATAAAAGGCCTTGCCCGCTTCAAGCTTGAATTCGCGGACGAAAAGCCCGTCCTTGCGGACGATGCCGAGGAAGCCCACCGGCTCGGTGCGGTGCACCGCTCCGACGATCCGGGGGGTGTCGAAGGCGTCTTTTTCGTAATCCATCGCGAGGAGGCCGAGCACCATCGCGTCGCGGACGGGGGTGCCCATCGCCACTTTTTCGGCCACGGGGTCGGTGTGGGAGCCGTTGCTCACAACCGCGAATTCACCGGCGAGTCGGACACAGTTATAGGTGATATAGGGATTCTTCTGGAGGTCTTCCTCGAAACCCGGCCGGGGCATGATCGCGATCTGGTGATTCCGCAATCGCGCCTCCCGGTTCGGAAACGAACGTGACGAGACCCGGTACATGGCCGCATTGCAGCCGTCTCCG
>JAVBUI010000075.1:0-4109 GCA_031555495.1 Victivallaceae bacterium
GAAACGATGAAATCCCAATCCGAAAAGTGGTCATCCCAAACTGCCATAGCACACCTCCATTGTGAATTTAGTATACTATAGCAGAGAATTACTATTTGTCAAGCATAATGACTAGCGCTTATGGGCTGTGCGCCCTTTGGATTCCGCACCAGGGCCTCGCGGCCCTGGACCCGTCGCTCCGCGCTGGTGCGCTCCGCTCCTTCCAGCGCCTTGGCACGCGACAAAAAATCCCGGACGGGCCTTCTCGCCCCGTCCGGGATTTTCCAGTCACTTGTTTTTATCAGTAATGCCGGATCAACGAAACCACCCGCCCCTGAAGACGGACCTGGTCCTTGGCATGGAACTGCGACTGATACTCCGGATTGGCCGGACGCAGCTCGATCGTCGTGCTGTTGATCGGGAAGAAACTCTTGACCGTCGTTTCCCCTCCCTGGACCACCGCAACCACAATGTCGCCGGGACGCGGCACTTCCACCGGAGCGACGACGACAATGTCGCCTTCGAAGATCCCCAGGTCCCGCATGCTTTCCCCCTGGATCCGCAACGCATACAGCTTCGCCGGACTCGAACAGCCGCCGAAACCAGACGGGATCGCCAGCTCCGCTTCCATGAACTCAAGGCTCTCGGCCGGTTCACCGGCTGAGACACGACCGAGCAACGGAATCGTCCAGATGCCAGACGGCATCTTCGCCGCCGGAGTACGCTGACGGGTCAGCGAAATACTGCGCGCCTTGGAACTGCGGGCCAGCTGGTTCTTGCGCTGCAATGCACGCAAATGAGCGAAAATAGTCGAACTTTTGACATTGAAGTGATCGGCAATTTCCTGAACCGTCGGCGGCATGCCGATGCGCTCCTGGAAGTTCTCGATAAAATTCAGGATTTCTCTCTGTTTTTCGGTTAACCCTCTCATGTTTCCCTCGCTTAGTTGAATTGGAAATCAACAATTTGAAATTTGCCGTCGGCTTTAAGCAACGTAATTTGCATCAGCCGGTCGAAAGTGGCCGTTCGGGCCTCGCCGTTTTTTTCTTTGACGGCCTTCTCCACGGCAACCCGCCAGAGATATGTCTGGAGCAGTTCCCGGTCAAGATTGCCGATGTATTCGCTTTTGATGATTTTTCCGATCTTCGAACAACTGGCGGGAAAACCTTTTTCCCGTTCTTTGGTATCGAAGGCGGCAGCGAAATGAGTGACGAATTTGCGATAATCCTGTTCGCCGACGGCGTCAAGAAGCTCTTTGCCATACGCTTGGGCAACCGCGGCGAATTCGGCCTTTCCGGCCTCACCGGGCGCCTGGACGGCAGGCGGGGGAAGATGGTCGGGAGCCGTCGCCGAGCGACAGCCCGCAAGCTGTGCCAGGGCGACAACAGCCAGCGCCGGAATCCCGATGCGGGTAAACCGGCCGCGCCGGACGGCAAAAGCCGCACGGCTCAGTGCATTTGCACAGAATGGTTTCTTCATCGTTGGCCCCCTCCTCAAAAGGCCTCCGATCGGAACCTTTCCGATCGCGTCTACACAACTCCCGGAGCAACTCCGCCGGGAGTGCATATTCGTTTTATTTGGTCAGTTCGGCGCACTGTCCGGCCAACCGCTCCGCCGCCGTTCTGATGTTCGCTTCGGAACAGGCATAGGACAAACGGATATAGCCTTCAGCGCCGAACGACGCACATGGAATCGCCGCCAGCTGCGCTTGGTCGAGCAGCCGGTTGCAGAACTCCTCCGACGACAATCCGAAACTCGAGATGTCGCAAAGCAGGTAAAAAGCCCCCTGCGGACGGACGCACTTGACGCCCGGAATCCGACTGACCAGATCGTAGATCAGGTCGCGGCGCTTGGCGAATTCGCCGCACATCATCTTGACGTCGGCTTCGGCCTCGCCGCGCAGCGCCGCCATCGCGCCGTACTGGGCGAAGGTGGTCGCATTGCTGGTGGTATGGCTCTGGAATGCGATGATCCGCTTCGTCAGCCACAAAGGCGCGGTCAGGTAACCGAGCCGCCAGCCGGTCATCGCGTAGGTCTTGCTGAAGCCGTTGACGGTGACGGTGCGCTCGTTGATCTCGTCGTTGAGCGACGAAATGCTCACGTGCGGCTTGTCGGCGTCATAGACGAGCTTTTCATAAATTTCGTCGGCGATCACGATGATGTTGCGGCGCACCGCGATCTCCGCGATCTTCTCAAGCGTGGAGCGACGGTAGACCGCGCCGGTCGGGTTCGACGGCGAACAGAGAATCAGCGCGCGGGTGTTTTCGTTGATCAGCGCTTCCAATTCATTGGGATCGAGTTCGTAGTTGTTCTCGGGACGGGTTCCGATTTCGACCACTTTGGCCCCGGCTCCGCGGATCATTTCGGGGTAGCTCAGCCAGTAGGGCGCGGGCAGGATCACTTCGTCGCCGGGGCCGCAGAGGGCCGCCAGCGCGC
Organism: Victivallaceae bacterium; assembly: GCA_031555495.1. Taxonomy (GTDB): domain Bacteria; phylum Verrucomicrobiota; class Lentisphaeria; order Victivallales; family Victivallaceae; genus JAVBUI01. The sequence goes on from JAVBUI010000075.1 coordinate 2,416, forward strand.
TGAATACCGAAAACTTGGCGCCGGGCGCCACCACGGTCTGCTGCCAGGTGCTCTTAATTCCGTTGTCGCGGATAAATTTCTCGGCGACGAGCTTACGCAGCTCAACCAGTCCGCTCGCGGGAGTGTAGGTCACTTTGCCTTCGGAGAGCGCCTTGATGCAGGCGTCCTTGATCGGCTGCGGAGTATCGAAGTCCGGTTCCCCGGCGCACATGCTGCAGATATCGAGTCCCTGGGCCTTCAGATCTTTGGCCTTGGCGGTGATCGCCAGCGTGGCGGAGGGGGTCATGAAGCACATCGTCCCCGTGGCGGACTGCAAATCTTTCATCGTCGGTGTTCCTTAGAGTATCGCTTGTGAAATCAACTCGCTTGGGTTCAAAACATATTGCTCTTTTTCAGACGCAATCACATATCGCTACAATATAATCTAAAAATAGCCAAAGACAAGCCTAAGAAACACGTTTTTTAAACAATTTATCGCTTTTTTTTAGGGATTTGAGCTTAATTACCCCTGGCCGGAAAGGCTTCACCAGCAATCGGATCGGCAATAAAAATCAGTTTTTATTTATTTCGCCGCAATGATTTGCCGCTGTCCGCGCAAAACCGAGATTTCGGTCCGCCAGAAACCGTCGCGTCCCCAGTCGGGATGACGTTCGCGGAAATTGCAGTCATCGTACTGGCGCGCGCACCAGTCGAGATAATGGATCATGCGCATCGCGCGCAAGGGCTCGATTCGGCGGAACTCCCGCTCCGGCAGTTCCCGGAAATCGCGGTAGCCTTCGCCGATCAGATTCCATTCGCGGCGGCACTCCGCCGCGTAGCCGGGCAGCAGCAGCCAGAGATCCTGGACCGGCGGCCCGATCATCATGTCGTCAAAATCGATCAACATCAACCCCTCCTCCGGACGCTCGAGAATGTTGTTGCCGTGACAGTCGCCGTGAAGCCGGATCAATTCGGGTTCTTCTTCGTAGGAGTCGAGAATCACATCGTAAAGCGACGAGAGCGCATCCATGAGGTCCCGCTCGACCGCAGGGCCCGCAAACGCGCCGGAGAGCAGATGATCGATCTGTTCCGCGGTGCTTTCACGCGGATCGAGCCGCAGCCGGAACGAGCTTCCGCGCCGTTCTCCGACGCCGTGGAGCCGCGCCAGCAATCGCCCCAGCCGACGGTAATCTTCATCGCAAAGCACCTCAAAGGGCCGCCCCCAGCGCTTCGGAAAAGCGGCGAAACAAATGCCGTTCGCGGTCTCGCGAAGCGCCCCCCCGCCCGGAAAACGGAGCGGCGCGACCACCGGAATTTCGGCATCGCGGCAGTCGAAGGTGAAAAGTTGCTCCTCGAGCAGCGCCCCGCGCCGCCAGCGTCCGGGACGGTAGAATTTGAGGATGATGCGTTCGCCGGACTCGTTTTCGAGTTCGTAAACCCGGTTGATGTAACTCGGCCGGGGGAGCACCACGCCGGAGAAACGGCAACCAAAGGCCTGTTCGGCTTCGGAGATGATTATATCGGGCAGGAGGTCGTCGAAGGAGGCGCAGGTTTTCACCTGAGCCACCATTTCGAGGCGATGCTATAGCCGGTGTCCCGCCATTCCTTGGTCGCTTCGATTTTGCTTTTTCCCCAACCGACCAGGTACCAGGCGATAATCCGCTGATCCTTGATCCCGTCGAGCTTGAAATCGGCGACTTCGCTGCCGCCGATGC
>JAVBUI010000102.1:0-7895 GCA_031555495.1 Victivallaceae bacterium
TCAGCCTCGACTTCCAGCGCGGACGCGGCCAGTCCCCCAAACAACAGGGCGCCGCCCAACAGCGTTTGTCTCCAGAACATTGCAAACCTCCCTTTCTATCGGTTTTCACTACAATAACGCCGGAATCGACTTTTTACAACATCATTTTTTCGAACTGAAGTCGATTTGCGTCGGCTTGACCGGATCGGGCATCAAATGCTTTGAATAGTCGGGAAACGGCTTCGCCCCTCCCGTCGATCCCGGCTCCAGCGTATATTTGCCCGGCATGGCGGTGAAGAAGAAAATTCCGGACTTGGCGTCGACTTCGGCGAAACCGACCGCCTTGCCGCCGGAGCGGACCGTCCATTTGCCGGGCGCAAGGTCGGAGATCAGCACCTGGATCTGGCCGCGCCCCGTCACCTGAAACGCGGGATTTGCACTGCGGACCTTGCCGTCGCGGCTGAAGTTGACCATTTTGTCGGCGAAACTGACCGTAAAACTGTTGGCGTCGCTCTCCAGTCTGGCGGGCAGCGCCTCGACTTTACCGGCGGTCACCTGAAGGAGCGTGATGAAAACCGTCTCGGCTTCGGCCTTTTTGGGGCTGATCAAAGTCCGCGAGCCCAGAGTCTCCGGCAAAGCGTCCTTGCCCTTGAACGGGACCTCGTACTGCTTGCCGAAGACATTACAGGCGGCCTCCCCGACGGCGGTGGCCGACTCGAGATCGGATGAAGCGGGGAACAGGGTTTCAAGGGTGATTTTACCCTCGCCGTTGAGTGTTTTGGCGACAATTTTTCCCGGCGCGGTGACTTCCTGACGGCCGAAGGTATTGAGCGGCCAGTACTTCTTGAGCCCGGCGTCGTTGGTCTTCATGCGGTCGAAGATCAGGAGCGACGCCGGGCGCTCGGGATCGTTCTGGTTGAGGACGTAAAAGGAGCGGATGTATTCGGCCATTTTGCCCTTGGCGTAGCCCGGAGCGAGGTCGACCTTGAAGTAGCTGTAGAACGGGCGCTGCTTTGACGGGCCGAAACCGGCGGCAAGCATCCTTCCGTTGCGGGTCTTCTCCATTTCCACAATGTTGTTGGGCGAAAAACCGAAATAAACCTGCCCGCCGTCGTCGTTGGCGTCGGCGGGGTCGCGCGCCAGCATGACGTTGTGCGAAACTGATTTCTTGGCGAAATTGAGATCGTAGGGCGTGCCGTAAAAACGGTACGTCCCGAGGTCCGCCGCCAGCATGCCGCGAAAATAAATCTGGAAATCGCCCGCGTTGAGATGCTGATGATTCCCCGACAGGTATTCGCCGCCGGTGAGGTAAAAGACCGCGTCGTTGGCCTTGTGCCCGAAGTCGAAGCCGGTGCGCGCCACCATCGCCGGGTAAGCGCCGCCCATATAATGGGTCAGCGGCAGCGAGCTGCGGTCCGGCTGCGCCTTGACGCCGGGATCGTCGAACAGTAAAAAGAGCATCGGACTGTTGGAGCCCGCCTGATTGACCTGCCGCAGATAATCCCCCTTGAGAATCGGGTCTCCGGCGTAAGTATAGCAGAGAAAAGCGGTTTCGGCGTTCGACCAGTAATGCCCCTGTTGGTAGGCGGCCATGAAGTCGTCGCCGTCTCGCATCAATTCGCCGTTGGGAAGCCGCATGTAGATCCAGGCGTAGGGCACGCGTTTGACGGTATCGCCGAAGAGTTCGATTCCAAGCGTCCGCCTGATGTTCCAGGCTCCGATCATGTCGCAGGAGAAACGGCTCATGCCATAGCTCAGCCCTTGATTGTGGCGTCCGCCTTCGTATTCGAAGGTATGCATCGGCGAAAGCTCCTCGAGCATCCGGTAGGCGCAGAGATTGTACGGCACCGGGTCTTCATCATAGATCGCGACCGCCATCGAGAAGAGGTCGCGCGAAACCTGATGCTCATTGCCGTGCCCGTTGACGATCTGCTGCAAAAACGGCGGCCAGCCGATTTCCATGTCGTCGGCAAGGCGCATCATGTCGGAGCGGATCGAAACTTTGTCGGCGGGCGTCATCAAACTGTAACACCAATCGTAAACCAGCGACGACGAATAGAGCGCAAGTCCGATTTCACGGGTGATGTCGAGCATATTCCCGAAATCGACCGCTTTCATGTATTCGCGGGCAAGCTTGATCGCTTCAAGCCCCATCTTTTTGTCTCCGGTCATCAAATGGACAAAGGCGCGGTCGACCATCGCCGTCTCGATTTTGGGATCATAGGTCGTGTAGCCGACCGCCGGGGCTTTGAAGCTGACCGGGGCGGCGGCGCGTTTTTTGATCATCTCCCAGAGCGGACGGTGCTCGTCGGCTTTCAGGTCGGCTTTGACTTTCGGCAGCGTTTTGGAGTTCACGAGAAGCCGGGGCCGGTCCCGCGGCGGGACTGCCTTGGGCCGGTAGGACGCGGCGGCGGGCGGAATCTTGGGCGGAGTGTAGGCGACGATGTTGATGTCGTCAAGCAGCACGCCCTCCGGGAGCCAGAGCTTGAGCTCCTGCGTCTTGCCGTTGAATTCGAATTTACCGAGATTGTTGTTGGCGAGCGTGCGGTCCTGCCACGGGGAGTAGACGACCAGTTGATTTTTGAACTGGTCCCCGACCGCGATATCGACGCGCGGCGAAGCGCGTTTGTCCTTGTAGCGGATTTCGTTGTAGAGCTCCGGCGTCGCGGCGGAGACGGTGTGAATGGCATAACGACCCGCCGGCAAACTGACCTTGAAGGTCACATCGGGATCTCCCTTGGGCGAACCGGCGACCGCTTTGGTTCCAGGCTTGAGCATAATGCCCTTTTTGCCGGTGAAACGGTCATGTTCGACGACGACGACCCGTTTGGCATTTCGCACCGCATCCTCGGCCTGGAGCCGGAGCGGTCCGCCGGAGCCCTTGCCTTTTTCCGGCTTGGCCCCAGACATCGATACGAGCAACGACAGCAGAACGACGCTCCACAAAGATCGTTTCCAGAGCACGGGGCACCTCCCTTATCATCGGATTTTCCGTACAATAACCCTTCAAACAATCTTTTGCAACTGTATTTCAACGCTGATTCCTTCACGCGGCAACAAAGTAAGCAACGTTTTCGTCCCGTCGGGCGAAGATGTTGCCCCGGCCTCTCCGGCCGTGTCCGCAAGCTGCCAGCGCCCGGCAAGCTCAACCAGCACCGGAACCGGCTTGGCCGCGCCCTGGACCACCGAATCGGGGATGAACGACATATTGTGCCCGGCGCGGACCAGCCGCAGGTCGGGATCGGTCAGCGCCAGTTCCAAAGCATCTTCATTCGTTTTCGCCATCATCAAAACCGGCACCGAAACCCGGTTGACCGGACAGCCGGAATCGAGCTCAACGCCGGGCTTGAAGGCGGCGATGGCGGTAAGATTTCCGCTCCGGATCACCGTCGCCGCCGAGTCCTGCCGCAAAACGGCAAAATCATTCACAGCCGGGCGGCCGATCCCGACGAGATAACCGTAGGAGGCATTTTTCGGCGCGAATCCGTGATCGAAGAACGCCATGACACGCCCCTTCTCCCGCCTGACGACGACGTCCCCGCCGGAAACGGTGAAGAAATTGCCGGTCAGGTCGCCGATCACGCCGGAAGTAAAATGCCGCTCTTCGCCGGGTTCAAGCGAGAACGCCTGTCCGTCATGGGTCAAAGTGCACGCCTCACCCTCCCCCGTCGTATTCTGGAAGAGTGTGGTAATCGTCCGGTAACGGCGGTCGTCATTTTCGATCCCGTCGCCGAGACAGAAAATCCGGTCGTCGAGGCAATAATAATATTTAATCGCCCGGAAAGTGTCGTCGAATTTACTCCTGTCGTCGTCGGGAGCGACGGTGTCGTGCAATTTCATCGCATAGAAGCCGTTGCCGCCGAGTCCGACCGCGCCGACAAAGGTTTCGTCGGTAAAATTCCGGTGCTTTCCCTCGAGGTATTTCGGGTCCGGCAAAACCTCGAAACGCAGCACCTCGGACGGCAGGAGCTTGGTCGTCGCTCCCGGCAACGCCGACCAGTCGAAATCGCCTCCGAGGTCGAGACGGCTTCCGGCAAAGCCGGTGACGCCGCGCGCGTCTTTCCCGGTGACGAGAAACATCGAGCCGAAGCCGAGGTAACGGCCATAGACGTTCTCCTCGAATTGACTGGCCTCGAAGTCCCAGATATAAGCGCTCCAGCCCCGGATCGCCGCCATCCATTCCCCGCGCCGGTGAACCGCCATCGCGGCATAGGGATAAGAGTGGAAGCCCGGCTGAGCCGGTGTCTCCGGGAACATGCGCGAAGCTTCGACGCTTGCAAGATAAAGCTCGGCCATGCCGATCCCGCCGGCCCAGGTGATGCCGGGCTTCATCGCCGCCGCCAGCGCCGCCGGATCGCTCTGGCGCGAAAGATAGTTGAGGAGCCCCTCCATTCCGCCGAGGTAGGCGAGCGAAACGATGAACTGCCCGTCGATATAATGGTTGGTCAATGGAAAACGCCCGCAGGCCCCGGGATGGAGATCGTATTGGGCCGCCATATTGAGTTGGGCAAGCACGGTGTCGCGAAGAATTTTGGAAGCGCGCGGCGAAAACGAAAACGCAGTGTCGCGGAGCACCCAGTTGAGTTCGCTCAGCATCAGCACCGAGCAGGAGCCGTAGGCGTTCTGGAACGCCGAGCGGTGGTGATAGAGCGATCCGTCCGGCTTGATCGTATCCGAATACCCCGGTGCATAATCGGTCGCATGCGAAAGAAAACGGGCCGCAAGCTTGAGATAGCCGTACCGTTTCGCCGGATCTTCCTCCAGCACCGCGGCGATCACTTTCCCGAGCGAAAGCGCGCGGACGTAATCGGTATTGATCCCCTCCCCCGGCTTCACCGTGAGGGCATTGCCGAGCATCGAGAACCAGAGCAGCATTTTCTGGAATGGCGCGAGCAAACCGCGCGCGGCGAGCTCTGTACGCATCAGGAAGACCGACAGCGCGAAGCCGTTGAGAAAAAGCATGCAGAAGGCGTCTCCCATCGCCGAGCCTTCGGCGAAGCCTTCGCACCGGACATGCTCAAGGAGCCGGATCGTCAGGTCACGCTTTGCGTCGGTCGGCTCAAGCCGGTAATCGAGCGCGGCGGCATAGGCGGCAAGCGAAAACTCCGCAATCGGCGCAAATTCCGGCGATTTGTGTTCGTCACAGAAAAGAAAAAGGCGTTTCCCCAGCAGTCGCCCCGCCTCGGAAGCGGCGTCGGAGAGGATAGCCTGCGTGCTGTCCCGGAACGGCGATGGAATTTTCGACACGTCGCCTGAACCGAGAATCAGGTATTCCAGCCGCCGGACGATTTCGGCGCAGTCGTCTTCGCAATCGGGCGCTTCGAGAACCGGATATTGCAACAGCGCTTCGTAGTGATGCAGATATTCCCAGCTGTTCTCGTCCGCGACAATCGGGTGGTGATAGCGGACCGCAAGGTCGCTGTGCCGCTTGGGATCGATCACCCGGACGAAGTTGAACCAGTCGAACCAAAGTTCGCCCGCGTCGGCGCCGGTGACGCGGAACTGCATTACCTTCACTTCGTCGGGCCGGGCATCCGGATTGACTTTGGCGTCTTCCTCGAGCTGAATCCAGACCGTTTGCCAGTTCGAAAACACCAGCGGCACCCGAAAGAGGTAGTCAAAGGGCCCGTCGAACGATTTGCCGAAGCCGACTTCAAGCACCGCCCCCGGCGTCGGGTGCTCCGCGTAAACCCAGAATTTGACTCCGCCGTAATAACCCGGCTGATGATACTGGGTGATATACTCCTCGGATATCCCGCCGGGATACATCTCGAGCGCCGCGGTCAACTCCGGAGCGCGGTCGATCCGGAGCGCGTTGCCCGCGCCGTGCCAGCGGTAACGGAGCGAATGTTCTCCACTCTTGGCGACGCGCGGATCAAGGGTAAGCTCCGCCTCCCGGGCGTAAAGGATTTCAGACGGCGGCAGCGCCGCGAAATCCCAGGTCCCGGTGGTGATCGTTTTGGCGGGTCCGGTGAAGTTGACTTGCAAATCGGTCATCCCGGGACCTCACAGAGTTAGAATTGATAACCGCATTCGGCGAGCAGTTTCTCGAAACGCTTGCCGTATTCGACGTAAGTCTCCATTTTGCGGACTTTCTTCACCTCGTCGTCGCCGGAGTTGTCGGTGTCGTGGAACACCGTCGCCATGTGGGGCTCGATCGAGAAACCGCCGTCGTAGCCACTTTTGTGCAAATCAGTGAGTATTGCACGGACATGCCCCTCGCCTTCTCCGGCGAAGGTATAGACCTGACTGATTTTTCCGTCCGCTTCGATCGTGCCGAAGCCGTCCTTGATGTGGATGTATGCGATGAATTCGCGGATCTGCTTGTAGAATTCCCAGGCGTTCTGGGTTTTGTAAGGTTGTTCGCCGAGCCGCCAGTAGGTAAAGACCGGGTTGCCGGTGTCGAAGATCAGCCGGAAATTGGGAGAATCGATGTTCTCGATCAGCCGCAAGGTGTGAACGGGCGACTGCCCGCCGTAGTTCATGCAGTTTTCGTGACCGTAGACGATGCCGTTGTCGGCGCAGATTTTGACCAGTTCGCCGACCTTGCGGAAGATGATCTTCTCGAGCTCCGGCGAATCGAATTGCTCGTCTCCGGTCAGCTTGAAGCTCATGCCGCGCACGAGCTTGATGCCGAGCTTCTTCATCCGGGGCAGCGCGTCGACCAGCTCTTTACGGGACGCTTCGAAGTCCTCGTCCGAACGCGGCGCGCGCTGCCAGTTGGCGATCCGGCTGCCGTAGCAGTTGAAACCGATTCCGCTCGCCGCAAGCGCCGCTTCGACCTCTTCAAATTCGGCGTCGGAGAGCGAAGCAAGATTCTTCTCGCCGATGTTGCGGGTTTCGATCCAGCGCCATCCCAGGCGTTTGGTCGCTTCAATCTGAGTCGCCAGATCGGCGCCGGCTTCGTCGGCAAAACCTGTCAAATACATTTGGTCTCTCCTTGTTTTATTAAATCGGTTTATTTTCAAGATAAGATAACCGATGGACGGTAACTTTGCAAGCAGCATTGTACGATTTTTCACTGTTTTCAGATCATGCCGGTTGACAATTTTCTCCAGAAAGAAACAACACCTCACTCGCAGTCATGAGTACGGCTCCGCCGCACGGAATGACGTAGAGCGGGGCCCCCGGAAAGAGAGCCGAAGCTTTTCGCAAAGCGAAAAGACCCGAGCTCCGTGAGCGAAGGGTGCGAACTTTTTGGGGAAACAAAAAGGAGATCAAATATGGATGTCGTCTACGTTCCCCCCGCCGGTTCCCCCAAAGCATTTGAATTCCGCCGGAAACTTCTGCTTTCCAAGGTCGAAGCGGCGCTGGCGGCCAAGCTGTCGCATCTCGACGGTTCGTTCGAGATCGGCTGCGGCGCTTTGCCGGACGGCATCGCGGAGGTCAGGCTCAAGGTGAACCGGATCAGCGCCGCGCTGGCGGAGAAGCCGCACCTGATCCGGGGCAAAGCGGTGCTTGCGGGGGCCGCCACTTCCGCCCCCGGCGCTTTCCGCGACCGTTTCGGTCGGCTGGCGTCGATGTTCCCGCTGCCGTATGACTGGGCGGGGGACGGCGACGTCTTTTTCGCCTCGGTCAAAAGCTCGGGTGACGTTTCATTCGAGGAAAAAGGCGAACACCTTTCGGGCAAACTTGAACTCGAATGGGAGGTCGACCCGGACCAGAGCGACTTCGGGGCGCTGCCCGATGAAGAGAGCGAAAACGCAGAAAACGAATCCTTGCGCAACCGCCTCGCCGCGCTCGGCACGGCCAAAGTGGAAGAGGCGCTCTCGCGCTACCTCAACGGTTCCGGCGAAGCCTTCTTCCGCCCCGGCCTCCTCAACTTCGCCCAAACCGGCGGCGGCATCCGCGCCACCGGCTCCGCGCTCGACCTCCCGCGTCGCGCCCGGAGCTTCAGTTTTCACATCGCCATGCGT
>JAVBUI010000030.1:0-8487 GCA_031555495.1 Victivallaceae bacterium
AGGGGGTTCGGGGGAGAAGAAAGAAACTTTTTCCTAAAAGTTTTGTCTTCTCCCCCGTGCGGAGTGCGTGTGTTTTTTTATGGGGTCAGCGTTTGAGTTGCTGTTCGATTTTCTGGATGGTGCGGCGGAATGATTCGTCGCGGTCGCAGAGTTCGGGGATTTTGGTCATTGCGTTGATGATGGTGGCGTGAGTTTTGCCGAATGCGGCTCCGATTTCGGGTAGTGAGTGGGTGGTCATTTTGCGGCAGAGGTACATTGCCGCCATGCGTGGTTCGGCGATATTTTTGGGTCGTTTGGCGCCGAGGATGTCGGCGACGGAGATGCCGAATTCGGAGGCGACCTGTCGCTGGATGGTTTCCATGGAGACATTTTTGGCGGTGCTTTCCTGCGACAGCTGGACTGCGAGGAGGGTTTCGGCCTGTTCGATGGTCAGGGGGGAGTTGCCGCGCACGGAGGCGTAAGTTGCGAGGCGCATGAATGCGCCTTTTAGGCGTCGGACGCTGGATGATATTTGTTGTGCGAGGAACTCGAGGATCGGGTCTGCGAGTTTGACTTTGATCAGGGTGTCTTCGCGCATCATGCGGAGGATGGCGAGGCGGCCTTCGATTTCGGGCACGCCGATGTCGGCGGTCATGCCGGATTCGAAGCGGGTGACGAGCCGTGCTTCGAGGCCTTCGATCTCGCAGGGTTGTTTATCGGAGGTGAGAATAATCTGTTTATGCTGATGGCTCAGGGTGTTGAAGAGGTTGAAGAATTCTTCCTGGATTTGCGGTTTTTTGGCGAGCATGTGGATGTCGTCGACGAGCAGCAGATCGACGTCGCGGAGCGAGGAGCGGAATTCTCCGAAGTTTTTTCCTTTGCCGATCAGGTCGTAGAAGGCTTCGAGCAGTTCACTGCAGGAGGTGTAGCGGACCCGGAGCGGGCGGGGCATGGTCTGGGCGGCGTGGGCGGCGGCCAGGAGCAAGTGGGTCTTGCCGACGCCGCTTGCGCCGTAGATGTAGAGCGGGTTATGGATCCCGGGGCTCTCGACCGCGGCGTTGGCGGACATATAGGCGAGGCGGTTCTGGTCGCTGACGATGAAGTTTTCGAAGGTGTGCTTGGTCAGCGAAACCCGCTTGGCGTTGTTGTCGGGGGCGGCGGCGGGGGCAGGGGCGGCCGCAGCCGTTTTCCGGGGGGCGACCGGCGTGACCGGAGCGGGCTCGTGGCCGGATTCGAGGAGGAAACTGAAGTCCATGTCTGCGATTCCGGAGAGCACGTCGTTGAGCAAGTCGGTATAGTGAGTGACCAGCCATTCGCCGTAAAAATCATTGGGGACGCCGAGCACCAGTACGCTCTCATCCTCGATCCTGAGCGGAATGACACCCTCGAACCAACAGCGATAGCACTCGGTGCTTTCCGCCTTTATGCGGTCGGCTGCTGCCGTCCATACGGACGATGCCGACAATTCCCGCGTATCCATATATACAGGTCTCTATCGTGTTTGTCCGGATATTGATGACGCCGTCGTATCTGAACAATTATTTGCGTTCGTCAAGCCATAAAATCCACAAGAGGCGATTCTCGCTCTGTTTCGCGCAAGCGGCTGATCCGCAAAATTTTTGTTCAGGCCATCGGGCTTTTTGTTCAATATCCGTTAGAGTTTCGTTTGTTCCTTATCCGGCGGGCCGGCCCTGGGGGGATGGCCTCCGACGTTCTTTTGGTGCAAATTGTTAACAACTTCCGGGCTCTTGCCGGGGGGCTCCGGAGGGGGGTGAAAATACGGTTTCAGGCGGACGAATCCTGCCATCGGCGCAACTTTCACAGCCTGCGGCGCTTTGCCGGTTTTTGAGCTCAAAAAACCTTGTTTTTCGGGCCTGCCGCCGACAGCTTTCGGTTGATTTTTTCTAAGTTGCCGTAAATTCGGGAAGATTGAGCAAGTTACAAAAATCGGCACTCACTCATCAACAACTTATCAACAAGTTATTAACAGCCTCCGGTTCCTTTGCCCCGGGCACAACATTAATCAATGTACTTGCTTCCGGCAAATTGTCAACCGCGCGATCCGGACTTTTTTGGAAAAAATTTTCGCAAAAAAATGTTTTTTCGACTTGCATTTTATTTGCCGCCTCGGAATCATCCGTGACTGTCTCAAGGTCGCCTGCCGGTGTTTTCGTACGGCGGGAATGGTTTCGATGCTGCGGTACGGGAGCGATGGTCGTCGGCGAGAGACGTGAAGCCATGCGCGGCGGCTGATCTGCGGCACGCAAAATGATCCCTTTTTTCACTGCCGCTCTTGACTTTGTCGGCAAAGCGTTATATGATTATGCTTTTAACATGCGTCAAGCCCAAATAAAAGGACCCGAATATGAAACTCATCTGGATGCTCGCTTTGCTGCCCGCTCTGCTGGCCGCCGCTCCGATCCCCCTCAAGACCGGCGCTTTCTCCGGGAACGATACCCTTGAGAAAACCTCCGCCTTTCAGGACGACTCCGGCCTCGTCACCCTCTCCGCCACCGGTAACGGCAAAGCCAAGGTTTCATATTTCTACTGCGACGTCCCCGTTCCCCCGACCGCCGTCGACGATAAAATGCTGGTGTTGACCGGCTTCAGCGATACGCCTGAGGAAACCCAGGCGTGTTATTTGCGGCTCATCAACAAACAAGGCAAGTGCCTGGCGTCTTTCAGGGCCTGGGGAAATCCGCTGAAGAACCGGCCGCAGACCTTCAAGCTGACGGTCGGGCAGGGGAGCAAGCCGTTTTTGAACGACCGCGAGGCCGAGGAGGCCACCGACGACCGCCAGGTCGCTTTCGTCCGCTTGCTGATCGGCACCCGTGAGGTGGACAAACCCTTTCGCGCTTCGTTCCGGGATATCAAAATCGTGCCCACGCCCGCGTCCGTGTCCGCCGCCGCGAGCATCCTCAAAAACAACGAGTATTTGAAAAAACTGAATCCCGATCACCCGCGCCTCTTTTTCAATAAAGAGATGATTCCGGCCATCCGCGCCGCCGCCGCCGCCCGCCCGGAATATCTCAAGGAACTGAAGGGACGCGTCGATCCGCTGCCCGCCGACGCCCCCTATATCGAATTGACCGACCAGTTCAAGCGGGACGAAAAAGGACATGTCACGCCCAACGTTCCCAGTACCCAGGGGTATCTCCTGCTGAAATACGCGGGGGGCTCGGAGGCCGGCCGCGCCGCATTGCTCTATTTGATCACCCGGGAGAAGCAGTACCGCGACAAGGCGATCGCCTATCTCAAGCTTTACCCCAAGGCGCTGGAGTTCAGCCGCAAGGGCTATTGGTATTTGGACCTCACCGGCCATACCCGGATCAACGCCATGCTCGCCTACGACATTCTGTACCACGAGCTGACCCCCGCCGAACGGCGTGAAATCATGATGCCGTTGGTGGAGTACACCAAAGACGTCCAGCCGAAAGGGAAGCTGGATTTCCGCCGCACCATCGGCAGCCCGTCCGACGGCAACTACGGCGAAACGGCGCTCGAATATTTCCTTGGGGTCACGCTCTACGGTGACGGGATCGCGGACAAAGAGGCCGAAACGATGCTCAAACGCGGAGCGGCGCTGTTTGTCGCGATGCTCGACTTCCGTGATGACATTTCGGACGGGAGCGGGTTGCTTTCAAGTTTGACCACCGGTTATTCCTTCGGCAACTATCCCACGGCGACGCACCTCTTTTTCCACAGCTGGAAATCGGCTTTCGGCGAAGACATTTCCGACCGCTGGACGCAGATGCTGAATTATCACCGCTTCGTCGAAGGCATGATCATCAAGATCGACCCGGAGGGGAACGCGGTGCTCCACGGCATCGGCGATACGACTCATATCGCCAATCGCATCTTGCTCTACAATATGTACGGGCACATCGCGCAGAACATTCATTTCTACGGGACGAAGCACCCCGAGGTTGCGGAGGCCTCTTACCGTTTCCTGGCCAAGCTGCCGAAGGAGCGGCAGTGGATCGTCACCGGCAATTTCCCGATGTATCCCTTTCTGCTGACCGGCTTCGACCCCGCCAAGGTCAAGCCGGGGCCGGGGCTCGATCTGCCGTACTTCTATTCTTCGAAATTCGGTTTCCTTGCGATGTGGTCGGGCCGCGGACCGCATGATACCTATGCAAGTTTCCGCTTCGGCTCGGAGCAGGGGAACCATCAGCATTACGACGAATTGAGCTTCGTGATCTACAAAAACGACTTCCTCGCGCTGGACGCGGGCAGCCGTTCGGAGATGGACCACCATCACAACTTCGCCAGCCAGACGGTGGCGCACAACAGCATCCTGATCCACATGGACAACGAGCCGATGGCCCCGTTCTGGAAGGCCTGGAGCCACAAGCCCGACGGCAAAACCTATTACAACCACGGCGGGCAGAACGACAACAAGAGCGCCAAAGCGCTCGCGCTGCAGAGCGGGCCCGGCTTCATTTACGCCGCCGGGGATGCGACGGGCAGCTACGATTCGAAGAAAAGCCGCGAAGTGGTCCGCCAGTTCGTTTTCCTGAAGCCCGACACCTTTGTCATCTACGATCGGGTGGAATCGGCCGAGCCGGGGCAGAAGAAGGAATTTCTGCTCCATACCCAGCAGAAGCCCGAGTCCGTCGCGCCGGGTGTCTGGCGCGCCGATCAGGGGGAAGGGCGGCTTTTCGTGCAGACGCTGCTGCCGCTCGGGGCGAAGTCCGAGCTGGTCGGCGGCCCCGGCAACGAATTTTTCGCCTCCGGCCGCAACTGGCCGCTGGAAGAGAACATCAAATACCAGTACGCCGGCAACTGGCGGCTGGAAGTGTCTCCGAAGGACGCGGCGGCAAAAACGCGTTTTCTGCATGTCCTCCAGACCGCCGACAAGAGCCGGTCACAGTACGCTCCCGCGAAGCTCGAGCAGACCGCGACCGAAGACGTGGTGCGCGTCAATGGCTTCGAGCTCCGTTTCCGGCGCAACGGCGAGGTCGGCTTGAGGATCAAAAAAGGAAACTATGATCAGGCCTTGCCGAACCGCATCGAGACAATGCCGAAATAATGCGAATGGGATGGAAATACCTCCGTCCGGCAGCGCCGTTCCATGACGGTCGGCGCCTGTGACTTGATCCGGAATCGACTGAGTTTCTGAAATTTTTCTCTTTTTTTTCAATCCGCTCTTGACAAGCGGATTTTTTTTTACTATAATATGCAGTGGTAATGAGTGGTAATAATCGGTAACAAGAGGTAAAATCAGATGAATATCAATCCGGTGATCAAACAATACGTCCACGAATTGCTCAGCCGCAATCCGCACGATTCGGTCAAGATTCCGTCCGAGCGCGATTTGTGCCAACAGTTCGGCACCAGCCGCCCGACCGTGCGCAAGGCGCTGGGGGAGCTGATCAATGAAGGCGCGTTGATCGTCCGGCACGGCAACGGCACCTACACCAATCCCGGCGCGGTGCAGCGGCACCATCAGCATGGACCGCAGCGGACGCTGGGGGTGCTCGTCGGCTCGGGCAGTTCGATGGTGCTCGATTCCTACTATTGGTCGGTGCTCCACGCGGCTCAGCAGGCGTTCAGCGCCGGGGAGTATCTAAACATTCCTTTTCTGCAATTGGCGGGCGAGGGGCGCATGGCGGCCGAGGAGATCCGCAAGTACCGGCTTGACGCTTTGTTGTGGCTTCACCCCGACGAAAGCCGCTCCGACGTCATCTTCGAACTGCGCGACGGCGGTCTGCCGGTCTGCTGCGTCGGACGCAGTCCCGGCGGCGCTCCGGCCGCGATGATCGATTATCCTGCCAGCGGGCGCACTCTCGCGCGCTATTTCCTGCGCAAAAACTGCCGTTGCCCGCTCTTTGTGGTCGACCGCAGCCAGGCGGTTCACGCCGCGATGGCGCAGGCTTTCAATGAGGAACTGATCGCCGCCGGAGAAATTCCCGATTTCCGCCGCATCATTCAGGATCACACCCATCTTGAAGATGAGTTGCGTTTGCTCCAGGCCGGGGGGTGTGATTTCGACGGCGCGTTTTCGTTCGGTTTCGCTACCGGCGATCTGCATCGGGCATTGCTGGCTGTTTACGGTGAAGAGAAATTTTCCTCCATCGAATTTGTCGTCACCAGTGCGCTGCGGAAAAACTGGCCCGACCGGGCCTGGCTTAATATCGACGGCACCCGGTTGGGCGAGGCAGCCGGAACGTATCTGGACGCTTGTCTGCGTCATGAGCCGGTTGATGGAATCAATCTTCGTTTTGTAGCCGATGTCAATGAACCGGAAACGAGTCTGAAAAGGGGAATGCAATCATGAAAAAAAATCGTTTTACGCTGATCGAACTCCTGGTGGTCATCGCGATCATCGCCATTCTGGCCGCCATGCTGCTGCCGGCGCTGAACAAAGCGAGGGAAAAAGCGCGCGGCATTTCCTGCGTGAACAACCTAAAGCAACTGGGGCTATCCTTCGGCATGTATCTCGGCAACAATTCTGACACCTTCCCGCCCGAGCCGTCCTCGATCAGCTATGCGGGACTGGCTCCCTACTGGACGCTGCTGCTCGCCGCCGACCAGAACCTGCCCGGCAAAGCGTTTCTCTGTCCGAGCACGAAAATGCTCGGCGGGCTGGCCCCCCTCAACAGCGACCGCGCCAGGCGGGTCTTGGCCGAAAATATACCGAGCGGGGACACGCCGTACGCCTATCCTTCCTACGGTTACAACAACGCCCTCGATCACGCCTCCCTCGGCGTCGGCGGCAAAGTGACCAAAATGCGCAAGCCGTCGCGGCTTCTGCTGCTGGGGGACGATTATTGTCCCAGCAACACCGAGCGCGGATATTTCCGGATGCAGCCGGTCTTTCTGGCCACCGGCTGGCAGGGGTGTCTCGACGCGCGGCACTCCAGATCGGTCAACGTGCTCCATGTCGACGGACACGCCGCGGTCTACAAATCCGGGGTGGTGGGGGATTTCTCGACTTATTCGACGACTATGAATCCGTATTTGTTTGCTCCGTTCACCAACGGAACCGTCGACAATCCGCTCTGGAATCCGAAGCTGTGAAAAAACTCATTCTTGCCGCCGTCGCGCTGCTGTCGGCATTCGCCGCCCGGAGCGCGGAATTCGATCTCGGCAAATTGCCGCCCCATCCCCGGCTGATGCCCGCCGGACGGCTGTCGGCCAATGCCGCTTCCGGACCCGGCAAGCTCCTGGCCGAAAAGGTGATCCGCAACGCCGACGCCTGGCTCGCCGAGCCGCTTTCCGGACAGGACATGGTCGGCAACCGGTTGCTTTACACCGCGCGCAAAATCCAGTGCCGGATTAACGATCTCGGAGTCGCCTGGCTTCTGACCGGCAAACAGGCTTATGCCGACCGTGCGATTGAGCAAATGCTGATCGTCGCCGCTTTTCCTGACTGGAACGATCAGGTGAGTTTTCTCGACGCGGCGGAAACGACTGCCGCACTGGCGGTCGGGTACGATTGGTTTTATCAATCGCTGACTCCGGCGCAGCGCGATTCGATCGCGGAAGCGATCGTCGAAAAAGGGCTGAAGCGCGCTTTGGCCCGTCAACACGGCTGGATCGACACCCCCGGCAATTGGAACACTGTTTGCCACGCTTCGATGATCGCCGGGGCGCTCGCGGTGGCCGGGAGGGAGCCGGAGCTGGCGGAACGGACCATCGAACGCGCCATTGCTTCGTGGCGCAAGACCATCGCTGCGACTTACGCCCCGAATGGAGCTTACCCCGAGGGACCGGGATATTGGCAGTACGGGACGGACTATCTTTGTTTCGGACTGTTCTGTCTTCAGGGGGCGTTCGGGACCGATTTCGGGCTTTCGAATGCGCCCGGCTTCGCGGCGACCGGTGACTATATGGCGGCGGTGACCGGGCCTTCCGGGCTGTTTTTCAATTACGGCGACGGCGGAGCGAGGGTGGAACCGATGTTCGCCACCTTCTTTCTGGCGGAGCGGTTCAAGCTGGGAGGAGCAATCTCCTCTGCCTTTGAGCGTTATGTGGCTTCGCCGTCGAAACGGCGCAACGTGAACGGGGGCGAGCGGATGATGCCGCTGGCGCTTTTCGTCCTCTCCGCTGCCGGCGGCGGCCCGGCCTCCCGGAGCTACTACAGTGGAGAACGTTCTCCGGTCCAGCTGGCGGTGCTGTGCAACGAAACCGACTGGATCGGCGTCAAGGGCGGCTCGCCCGGCGTCAGCCATGGGCATATGGACGGCGGCGGTTTCGTCTTCGACCGCGCCGGAAAGCGCTGGATCGCCGAGATCGGCAACGACAACTACGAACGCGTCGAAGCGGCCGGCCGCGACCTCTGGAACCTCAAACAGGACAGCGACCGCTGGCGGCTGTTCCGTACCGGGCCGGACAGTCACAGCATCTTGAGGATCAACGGCAAAATGCAGAATGTCAAAGGCAGCGGCCGTTTTATCCGGATCGACCCGGCGGTGCTGCAGCTGGATTTGACTTCTCTTTACGCGCCTCAGGTCAAATCGGTTCAACGGGAGTTTCGGCTGCTTTCGGGGGGCGGCATGGCTA
>JAVBUI010000225.1:0-7025 GCA_031555495.1 Victivallaceae bacterium
AATTTTTTGAATCGCTGCTGGGCAACAAGCCTTCGCGCTGCCGCAAACTTCACAATTTCGCCGACGCGGTGATCGTACTTGACGAAGCGCAAAAGCTTCCGCTGGAATATCTGCAAGCGCTGCTGACGTTGCTTCGGGAGCTCTCCACGACCTACCGCAGCACGCTGGTGCTGGCCTCGGCGACGCAACCGGCGATCGCTTATGATGAAACCTATTTCGGGATCGGCATCCCCAAAGAGCTCCTGCGTGAAATCATTGCCGATCCAGCAACGCTTTACATGCAAATGCGCCGCACCCGGACTGTTTACCTCGGCGCTCAAAGCGACGCGGAGCTGGCCGAACGCTTTGCCGCGCATGACCAAATGCTCTGCATCGTCAACACCAAGCGCCACGCGGCGGATTTATTCCGGCGATTGACGCCGCGCGAAGGCGATTTTCACCTCAGCACCCGGATGTGCCCCGAACACCGGCTGGCGGTCCTGGCCGAAGTCCGCCGCCGTTTGCCGGCGAACGAGCCCTGCCGGGTAGTGTCCACGCAGCTTATCGAGGCGGGTGTGGACGTCGATTTTCCCGTGGTCTACCGTTCGCTTGCGGGCAGCGATTCAATCGCCCAGGCGGCGGGCCGCTGCAACCGCGAGGGGAAACTTGCAGCCGCCGAAGTCCTGGTCTTCGAATCAGAACACCGTGACCGCGAGCGTTTTCAGGATCCGCAGATGTCGGCGGCCAAACAGCAGCTCGACGCCGGAGAAGACCCGCTGGAACTCGACGCGATCCGCAAGTATTTCCGCAACGTCTACTTCGACCTCCGGCAGAACTGGGATCAAAAAGACCTGATGAGCTGTTTTTTCCTGGAGGATGGCCGGCTCCCGAATTTTAAGTTTTCCACTGCGGCATCGAAGTTCAAAATGATCGCCGATGAGACGGTTCCGATCGTAATCCCCTGGAAGACCGGCGGCGCGGCGTTGTGCCGGGCCTGTCGTGAAACCCCCTTCCCCGACTTCGCCTTGCTCCGCAAACTCCAGCGTTACACGGTGCAAGTGCGCGAAAACGAATTGAAAAAACTGCTGCAAACCGGCGAAATCGAACTGATCCACGGCATGACCTACATGCTGATCAGCGCCGATGAGCGTTACGATGAGCAACTCGGCTTGGATCCGGATAAATGGCTTAATCTTACACTTTAAGGAAAGGAGCAAATATGAATTACGGGATCAAACTCCTGGTCTGGGGCGCCAGGGCCGCCTTCAATCGCCCGGAGGCAAAAGTGGAACGCCTCAGCTACGACGTGATGACGCCGAGCGCCGCCCGGGGCATCCTCGAGGCGATTTATTGGAACCCGGAAATGCGCTGGGTGATCGACCGGATTCACGTCCTGAATCCGATCCGCTTCACCAACATCCGGCGCAACGAACTGGCCAACAAGATTTCGGTGAATCTGAAAAACGCGGTTCCCGGCGGCGAAATGGGCATTCAAATCGCGGAAAACCGCCAGCAGCGCGCCGGCGTGTTGCTGATCGATGTCAAATACGGCATCGAAGCCCACGTTGAAGTCCTCAAAAATGACGAGCAGAACCAAGCCCACCCCGGTGCAAAACACGTCGAAGTGTTCAAGCGGCGCGCCGCCAGGGGACAGGCATTTCACCAGCCCTACTTCGGCTGCCGCGAGTTTCCGGTCTCCTTTGAGCTGGCGGAGGACTTTCCCGCGCCGCACGCCGATCTTGCGGGCGAACGGGACCTCGGCTACATGCTCAACGATCTCGTTTTCACGCCGGACAAAAAAGGTAAAATCATCGAAAGCAACCAGGGCCGCCGCCTCTCCGCCACGCCGGCTTTTTTCCGGGCGGTGATGCACGACGGGATCATCGACGTCCCGGCGCTGCCCCGGAAGGAGGAACGGTCATGATTCTCCAGGCGCTCGATCAACTCTACGACCGGCTGGCCGGCGATCCGGCTTACGAGATCTCCCGACCCGGCTTCAGCCTGCAAAAAATCGCTTTCGCCATCGTCCTGCGTCCCGACGGCAGCGTGCTGGACATCATCGACGTCCGAACCCAGCCGCCGGAAGAGGAAGGCAAAAAAGCCAAAGGCAAACCGACGCCGACCCCGATGCAGGTCTTCGGCGGCAACAAACCCTCCGGCGCCGGGCTCAATCCGACGTGGCTCTGGGATACCAAGGAGTATCTCCTCGCCTTCCGCGGCGCCGATGACGACGACAAAAAATTCCAACGAACCTTGCAATGCTTCAAGGCCAGCGGCGAATTCCATCGCTCCCGCGAAGCGGAATTCAACCACCCGGCTTACTCGGCGGTCTGCCGCTTTTTCGAACGATGGCAGCCGGAACAAGCGGTCGGCTATCCGTTTCTCGGCACTTTGCTCGGCGGCTACGGCGTTTTCAAACTGAGCGGCGAAACGGGATACATCCACGAAGACCCGGCGATCCGAGAACGTTACCTCGGCACGCTGGAAAACGCCGCCGATTCCGAAGAGTGGATCGCCCAGTCGCTGATCTCCGGCAAGACCGGCCCGGTCGCCCGCCTGCAAGGCGCGATCAAGGGAATCGGGGCCAAAGCCGCGCCGCTGGCCGGCTTCAACGCCATGGCCTACGAGTCCTACGGCAAAGAGCAAGCCTACAACGCCCCGGTGGGCAAAGACGAGGAGTTCCGCTACACCGTCGCCTTGAACGCCCTGACCGATGGCCCGAAAAAAAACGCCCACACCTTCGCCATCGGCGATATGAAGGTGGTGTTCTGGACTGAGACGCCCGGCCCGATGGAGAGCGCCTTTGGCGTCTTCTGCGGCATAACGGAACTCAAAGACGTCCAGGACGCCGGGATTCGCGACCGTCTGGCACAGATTTTCACGGCTTTCCGGCAGGGAAAGCTGCCCGTTGGCAATCTGGACTTCCGGGAACGCGACCGTTTTTACGTGCTGGGGCTCACCACCAACGTAACGAGGCTGGTGATCCGCTTCTTCTGCGAATCAACCGTTGGCGAAATGCTGGAGCACTTCCGCCGCCACTACGCGGGCATGAGCCTGGTCAAAAGCGACCGCGACCCGGAATTCCCGTCGGTTCGCCAGATCCTCGACCAGACCTGCCCCCTGAAGGGCGCCTTCCCCGACCGCGATAAACTCCCCGCCAATCTCCAGGGCCTGCTGCTCCGCAGCATCATCGCCGGCACCCCCTACCCCGCCGCCGTCTACAACCAGATCCTGCGGCGGTATCAACTCGATCATTACCAGGACTATATCAAAACCGCGTTCATCAAGGGCTTCTTGACACGCAATTACGGAAAGGAATTCAGCATGAGTCTGGACACCGCCAACGCCAATCCGGGCTATCTCTGCGGGCGCTTGCTCGCCGCCCTGGAAAAAACCCAGCGCGACGCCCTGGGAGAGACCAACAGCACCGTTCGCGGCAGCTACTCCGGCGCGGCTTCCGCCCGTCCGGCGGCGGTCTTTCCCCGGTTGATGCGCACCTACCAGCACCATTTGGGCAAGCTGACGCCGGGCGCACAAGTCAACCGTGAAAAACTGCTTCAGGAGATCTTCGAAAAATTGCAGGGCAACTATCCAAGCACCCTCAACTATCAGGACCAGGGAGCGTTTTTCATCGGCTTCTACCAGCAGATGCAAGATTTTTTCACAAAAAAAGACCCCAGTAACAATTAATCACCATCAGGGAGGAAACCATTTATGAACCGCTATGATTTTGTTTTCATCTTCGACGCCAAAAACGCCAACCCCAACGGCGATCCCGATGCCGGCAACCTGCCCCGGACCGACCCGGAAACCGGCCTCGGTGTGATCACCGACGTCTGCCTCAAGCGCAAAATCCGCAATTACGTCCAACTCAAATATCGCGACGGCCAGGGACACCGCATCTACTTCAAGGACGGCGTGGTGCTCAACAATCAGAACGCCGAAGCCTATACCGCAATCAACGAAAAGCCCAGTGACAAACTGCCCAGGGAAGTCGCCAAGGCCGATGCGCTGACACGCTTCATGTGCGACAATTTCTTTGACATCCGCACCTTCGGCGCGGTCATGACGACCGCTGTCAATTGCGGCCAGGTGCGCGGTCCGGTACAGCTGTCGTTCGCCAACTCCAAAGAGCCGGTGTTCATCGCCGAACACGCCATCACCCGCAGTTCGGTGACCAATGAAAAAGACGCCGAAAAAGAACGCACCATGGGCCGCAAATCCACCATCCCCTACGGTTTGTACATCGCCTACGGCTTCGTCAGCCCGCGGCTGGCCGAACAGACCGGCTTCGGCGAAGCCGACCTCGCCTTGCTCTGGGAAGCGCTGGGCAAAGCCTTTGAATTCGACCAGTCCGCCGCCCGCCCCGCCGGCAGCATGGCCAGCCGGAAACTGATCGTCTTCAAGCACGAAAGCGAGCTCGGCAACGCCCCCGCGCATAAACTCTTCGAATTGGTCGACGTCAAGCGCCGCAATCCCGACGCCGGTCCGGCCCGCGATTTCAGCGATTATGAAGTCACCGTCAACCGCGCGGCTTGCCCCGCCGGCGTGACCGTCGAAGAATTGCTCTGAAGCAGCCATGACTCAGGCGGCGCGGCAGTCGGCAACTGCCCGCCGCCGGATTTTTTCAGCGGAGAAACCATATGGACAACGCCCTGGTGATGATCTCGGCATTGCAACACATGCTCTTTTGTCCCCGTCAATGCGCGCTGATCCACCTGGATGGACGCTGGCGCGAGAATTACCTGACGGTCACGGGGAAACTGCTGCATCAGCGCGTCGACCGCCCCGGCAAACGGCACGATCGCGATTGCCGCCGCGAATACGCGCTGGCGCTTTGTTCCGCAAAACTCGCCCTGACCGGAGTCGCCGACCTGGTCGAATTCCGTCGCGACGGCACCGGCAATTGGCTGCCGATGCCAGTCGAATACAAACGAGGCCGCCCAAAAAACCACCGTGCCGACGAAGTCCAGCTCTGCGCCCAGGCCATCTGCCTCGAGGAAATGCTGCATTGCGCCATCCCGCGCGGCTGTCTTTACTATGGCGAGGAAGAGCGCCGTACCGAAGTCGATTTCGACGACACGCTCCGGGAGCTCACCGCCGAAACGGCGGCCGCGATCCATCAAATGCTCGAGCACGGCCAATTGCCGCCGCCGCTGGCCGACCGCCGCCCCTGCCGCAATTGTTCCCTCGTCGATGAATGCGGCCCGGAAGACCCCATCGACTGTCATGCTTATCTGGAGAGCATCGAATGAAAAAACTGTTGAATACGCTGTACGTCACCACTCCGGGATTGTATTTGCGCAAAGACGGACAGGCCATCGAAGTCCGCAAACAGCGCGAATTGGTCACCCGGCTGCCGATTCTCAATCTGGACGGCATCGTGCTCTTCGAGCAGACCGCGCTCTCCAGCCAATTGATGAATTTTTGTGCGCTCAACGATATTCTGATCACCCACCTGGATCGCAACGGCCGCTTTCTCGCCCGGGTCGAGGGACCGGTCTCCGGCAACGTTTTGCTGCGCCGGGAACAATTTCGCGCCGCCGACGATCCGCTGCGGGCCGGACCGATCGCCCGCAATATGCTGTTGGGCAAATTGGCCAACTCCAAAAATGTCCTGCTGCGTTTCCTGCGGGATCACCCGGACCATCCCCATGCGCCGGAAATCGGCGGCGCGGCCGATTTCCTCCGGGAATTGATCAAAAAAATGAAGCGCCTGACCGACCCTGGAATTCTACGCGGCATTGAGGGAGCCGCGGCGGAGCGTTATTTTTCTGTCTTCGATCATCTGATCACCAATGAAAATAAAGCCTTTCGCTTTACCGGCCGTTCCCGGAGGCCTCCGCTGGACGCAGTCAATGCCTTGCTGTCGCTGGCCTACACGCTGCTGGCGCATGACCTGGCCGGCGCCCTGGAGGCGGTCGGCCTGGATCCGGCGGTTGGATTTTTACATACGGATCGCCCGGGGCGTGCCTCGCTGGCGCTGGATTTGCTGGAGGAATTCCGGGCCTTTTGGGCCGACCGGCTGGTCTTGACCTTGCTGAATTTAAAGCAACTGACGCCCGGCGACTTCCGCACCGGAGCGACGGGCGCGGTGCAATTGAGTGATCGGGGACGAAAGATTTTCCTGACCTCCTACCAGGCGCGCAAACGCGAAACCATCCGTCACCCGTTGACCGGCGAAAAAATGGAGTTCGGACTTCTGCCTTTCCTGCAAGCACGTCTGCTGGCCAAACATCTGCGCGGAGAGTTGACTGAATATCCGCCATTGGTCTGGAGGTAATATGCTGGTGTTGATCAGCTACGACATCTCGACCGAAACGGCGGCGGGACGCAAACGCCTGCGACACGTGGCCAAAATCTGCCAAAACTTCGGGCAACGCGTTCAATACTCTGTTTTTGAATGCGAAATCGACCACGCGCAATGGCAGCTGATCCGCAGTCAATTACTTGTAGAAATCGACTTGCAACAAGACAGTTTGCGGCTATATTTACTTGGAAACAACTGGCACGGCCACAAGGAACATCACGGTCGCAAACGAAGCTTCGACATCGGCGAAGAAGCGCTGCTGCTATAATTTCGCGAACCTCTTTTGTGTGGTCGCGTCAGCAATCGATTCGCGCACCTCCTAAGAACCACAACTTGAACCACTTCCCAAAAACCATAACAGAAAGCCCACCAACAACACACAAAAACCTCCCACCTTCGCGCAACCAAAGCGCGAACAGCCTACTCCCCAACAACTAAGCGAAACGCAGTCGCGGCCCCCACGGGCCGCGTGGATTGAAACGTACGGTCGCCAAGTGGCCCTGATCCGCGTCGGTCGCGGCCCCCACGGGCCGCGTGGATTGAAACATTATACGGCGAGGCCCGACAACCTCGGAGTGGTCGCGGCCCCCACGGGCCGCGTGGATTGAAACGATGGCAAGGTTAGACAAGACCAATTGCCGACGTCGCGGCCCCCACGGGCCGCGTGGATTGAAAAATCTTTTGCGGCGGCGTTGAATATGCTGGCGCGTCGCGGCCCCCACGGGCCGCGTGGATT